>CAYNDW010000138.1:0-11479 GCA_964395375.1 uncultured Cytophagia bacterium | reverse complement strand
AAGAAGCATTGGATCGCCGCACGGCCATGGGCGTGGTTGGCAATCTTGAGCAATACATTAAGTATCAAACTGCCGAGGCGATTCGCGACGCGGCGCAAAACACGGGAGGGGGCGGAGCCGGCATTGGCGCGGGTTTAGGCGCGGGCATGGGCATCGCGCAACGCATGATGGAAAGCATGGGCGCGCATGCTGCTACTCCAACCACGGGCGCGCCGCCGCCCTTGCCTGGCGCAGCGCAATACTTCACCGGCGCGGGCGGCCAACAACAAGGCCCCTTTGATCGCACCACGTTGCAATCACAAATCGCCGCCGGCCAATTGACGCGCGAAACTTTGGTGTGGTCACAAGGCTTGGCGAATTGGACCGCCGCAGGCGAAGTGGCTGAACTGGCACAACTCTTTGCCACAGTGCCGCCGCCATTGCCGCCGCAAAAGTAATCGAATGGCACAAAATAGAGATGTGAGACGCTTCCATACAAGGGCACGTTAAAACATGCAAGCATGGATTATAACCGCAGCACTTGCTGGTGTATTCGTAGCAGTAGGTGCTGCTATAGATCACTTGTTGATTCGCCATCAAAAAAATGCTTGGCATAGAAAAATGACTGCGTGGTGGATGAAAATTTATGAAACTCAACTTGTCGATATTGGAAAACTCATGGCCAAGTCGACGTTAAACGTTCTGGAAAAAGTATTCAAATGGCCACTTCTTTCTTGGCAAACTTTTTTCTTAAGTGTGTTGCTATCTTTTTTCGCAACTTCATTAGCCGGCATGATTGGATCATATTTCGATAAAGATCTTGCCTGGTATATTACTTTGCCGTTGTTCGGAGCCTATCTTTTAAACTATCCATTTGATATTCTAACAGTCGCTGTAACCATAAAAGTTTTACAGCAACTTAGATATAGTGCTCCCGTGGTAAGTTTACTTCTTGTTCTAATAGACATAGTAGTTGCATTTATATTAGCATCATTTTGTTTAACAGCACTCTGTTGGGGCAGCGAATTAACCGAAGAATATTTTTCGGATTTTTTGAAAAAGCAGAGGTTAACTTTTAGAAATCCGAATATAATCGCAGACCTAAAAAAACTTGAAAATCGAACTAAGTATTGGATCATATCTGAGAACAAGGAAGAGCTTTTGAAGCACGGCATTGATCTAGAACACGCTGAAATCGAAGTCTTGGAAACGCTTCGAGATTATGTTTTTTTATTAAGCAATACTCCATTGATGCTGTTCGCCAAGGCGGCTAACAAAAAAATTGATCTCATAGCTAGAGTTCGGGTTATAGTGAAAGATGATACAAAAGAGGCGATCCTTCTTTTGAAGGTGCGTCATGAATTAAACTGGTCAGGATTCTTCATGTCATGTACTACGTTAATACCGACAGCAGCCTACATGACAATTCTAGTGTTAATGTTGCTAGCCAAAATGCTTCTGGAAGCTTTGCGAGTGGTCAGCATGCAGTTATTGGAACGCATTACTCAAGATGATCCGGATTATGATCCGGACAAATTCAAGCCCGGCACGCTATTCGGCTATCTCTTTAGCGGTGTCGCCGCACTATCAAGTGCCATAGCCACTATCCTTAAACTTTTTTCTTCTTAAAGATGAAAAACTTGCGCGAAGAAGAAGTGTTCTCACCCAATTTGGAGCTCACGCCGCAACCTCTTCCTTCTCCCGGTAAAAAATTTCCTTGCCGCGCGTGCGGCGCGCATCTGGAGTTTGATCCCAAAGCGCAAGCTTTAACGTGCTCTTATTGCCAGCACCAAGAAAAAATTCCGCAGAGCGCGGATGAAATCGTCGAAAAATCTTATGAAGATTATCTGAAGGCGAGCCGCGCGGGATTAAAAGTGAGCGCCGGCACTGAGCTGGAAGTAAAATGTCATGCCTGCGGCGCCGTGATCATGATGCCCGCCAATGTCGTCACGCAAGACTGCCCGTTCTGCGGCGTGCATTTGGAATCCCAGCCGCACGCGACCGAGCCGTTCATCGAAGCGACGGCCGTGCTGCCTTTTAAAATTGACCAAGCCGGTGCGAAAGCTGCGTTTCAAAATTGGATTCGCGGTCTCTGGTTCGCGCCGAATGCGCTTAAACAAATCGCCGATCTCAACAAGCTGGTGGGTATCTACACGCCGTTTTGGACGTTCGATGCGATGACGCTCACCTACTATCAAGGTCAGCGCGGCACGCATTATTGGGTGAATGAAGATTACGTCGCGAATGTGAATGGCCGCAACGAACGCCGCACGCGAAGAGTACAACACACGAATTGGCAATCCGCCAGCGGTGCGGTGCGCCATTGGTTCGACGACGTGACCGTGCTCGCCTCGCGCGGCATGCCCACGGAGTATGCGCAAGATTTGGATCCGTGGGATTTGAAAGCGTTGACGAATTTCAAAGCGGAATTTTTAAGCGGCTTTCGCACCGAGCGTTATCAGGTGGGATTGGAAGAAGGTTTTAGCCGCGCGAAACAATTAATGGAGCCGACGCTACACGCGCTCATTTGCCGCGATATTGGCGGTGACGCGCAAAGAGTGCAGCAAGCCACCTCGCAATACTCCGGCATCACCTTCAAACACATTCTGCTGCCGATTTGGATCTCGGCGTATCGCTACGGCGGCGCGCTGCATCGCATTCTGATCAACGCGCGCACCGGCGAAGTGCAAGGCAGCCGGCCGTATTCGCCGTGGAAAATTGCAGGCGCGGTTATATTAGCTATGGTAATCGTCGGTCTTTACTTGTTGCTACAATCAAACTGAACTCTGCAGCAATCTTTTATTGCATTTCTTCAGAGAACTTTTATTTTGAGCCAACAAACCTGCATTAGTATTGGCTTACTTTTCTATCTCGACGAGGAAAATAACATGATAGACGTAAAACAAGCCGCTCAAATCGCACTTAATTACTTTTCAGAATTGAATCCAGGCAAGCTTCAAAATCTTGCGCTCGAGGAAGTCGAGTTAACCGACGACGAAGAGAATTGGCTGGTGACCCTCGGGTATAATCTGCCAACGGTTAATATTTTCGGTAACGGCTCGACAGAGAGAGAATATAAAGTGTTTAGGATTGATGCTAAGGGCGGAAAAGTAGCTTCAATGAAAATCAAAAAAATCTGAGCACGTATGGATCACGTGATCAAATTGCTCGAGACGTACCGAAACCGCGGACTGCTACTCGATACAAATCTACTTCTATTGTTTGTCGTCGGTGAGTGCGATATCAGAGCCGTGCAAACATTCAAGCGCACTAAAATTTTCGCCATAGAAGATTTTTATTTGCTTCAAAAGTTTGTGCGCCATTTTGCAAAAATCGTCACTACCCCGAACGTCCTAACCGAAGTCAGCAGTTTTCTGAATCAACTTCCCGACGCAATTAAAGCCCAGCACTTCCAGCAATTCTCTCGCGCCATCCAAACGTTTGATGAAAAACATGCCGAAAGTGCTCGCCTTGCGGTCATGCCTCTTTTCCTCAGGTTTGGGCTAACGGATTCCGGAATTCTTGCTGAAGCAAAAGGCAAATACCTCGTGCTGACGGATGATTTCAAACTCTCGAGCTATCTTCAGAGCTTGCATGTCGATGTGATCAACTTTAATCACGTGCGAACTTATAATTGGAATATTTCAGCTCCGGTTTAAAACTCGTTTGTCATCAAAATAAAAACGCCACGCGCTCGTGCAACTCGAGCGCGTGGCGTTTTTATTTTCACCTACCATGCAATACCGGCAAGCGGTCGAGGCCTCTCGCACTCCGATCGGATTTCGAAACGGAGTTTCTTATGCAAGGGCGTTCCCAAACGGAGTTTGGGAACGAGAAACGAGAAGCATAACGAGAGTTACGAAACGATGTTGCGACCTGGTTTGACTTCTTGGCTCTTCATCTTTTTTGGCTCATTATCACTTCAGCATCGTCATACGATTCGTTTGGCTGAAGACCACTTCGCCGTTCGCTCCCGTCACAATCACGCGATAGAGATAAACGCCCGCGGCCACGGCAACGCCTTGCTGATTGCGCCCGTTCCAGCGCAATTCGTGGCGACCAGGTTGCATCTCACGATTGACCAGCGTACGCACGTGCTGGCCGGTTTCGGAGAAGATGCTCAACTTCACTTCGCCGGCACGCGGCAGCGCAAATGAAATCTTCGTTTCGGGGTTGAAAGGATTGGGATAATTTTGCGCGAGTTCAAAATTGCGTACGGTTTCCGCTGAAACCTCGTCTTCGTTTTCTTTCTCCGCTTCATCTTTGGAAAGCACGTTGCCGGTGACGACCAGAATCGGATCGGCGTCCGCGGCGCTCACGTTGTTATTATCGTCCACATTGCTGAACGGCGAGTCCAACGGACTGCCCGTGAGCAACGAGCGCCCTCTGCGATTTGCAACGAAGACCCGCTTGCATGAAGCGATATCCAATCCCGCGAGCGCACCGTCGCCGATCTCGCCATCGAGATCGAGATTCAAAGCCGCGCCGGGCGGCGTGAGCGTGCGCTTCACTTGCCCATTCCACACATTCAACACTTTGATCGTGCGCAACGTGTATTGGCTCACGAAGACTTCGTTGCGGCTTGGGTCAATCGCCAGATCATGCGCTTTGGGCACGCTAGTACTGCCGCGAAAAGTGCCGTTGGCATAAAAACGGATAACGGAATTGGTGCCATTGTCCGCCACCCAAATCAAACCGTTGCTTTGAATCGCCACGCCGCGCGGCGCGGTTCCGGTGGGAATGAGCACTTCACCATTGCCATCCAAACCGGCTCTGGTGGCTGCGCTCATGGCCTCGCCCGCGCCTTCGGTCAACTCGAAACGTTCTAGCGTTTTATCCGAACGATCCGTGGCGTAGACACTCATCTTGCCGTTTTCACGCCGCGTGGCAATGCCTTCGCAATCGGTGAAGCCGGTGATCGTGTGCAAGAGCGTGGTCAAGTTCGCATCATAAATTCGAATTTCTGTTTCGAGCGAAATATACACGCGCCCGCGATCATCCGTGGCCAACGCATTGATCGGAACGGTACCGTTCGGAAATTGCAACTGCGCCACGACGCCGGCATGATTATTCGCCGGGTCGGAGATTTCAAGCTTGATCTTGCGCACGACGCGTTTATCATGGGTGAGATGATAGCTGAGATACAGATAACGTTCATTGAACGAAAGCGCGAGCGCTTCCACATCACGGGGCGCGGGATTGAGTTGTTGCCCGTGATCCATACCAAAGATGACGTCGTCAACATCCGTGATATGCTGCACGGCCCAACCGTTGGCGAGCGCGTTGACATTAACCACCACCGTATCGCGCGCGATGCAGCCATGCGCGTCGGTTACTTTCAAAATGTACGTTGTGTTCGCGCTCGGTGAGGTCATCGGATTCGGCGCGCTCGGATTATCCAGCCCCGTGCTCGGCGTCCAACTATACGTAAGCGGCGCAGCGCCGACGAGCACGGCGGGGTTGCCGCCGAGCTGCACGGAATCGGCGCACGCAATCTGCTTGTCCGTGCCGGCGCTGACAATAAGAAGTTTTTCATTCGGCAAAAATTCCACGTCGCCCAGTGTCGTCGGTGTGGCAAACGATCCGTTCGCGCTCGCGAGATGCGAGCCATCAAAGGCCCAGCGCGAAATGCCGCCCGCGCCCAAATGATTCGACACGAAAAGTTCGTTCCACGGGCTGAAGCTTAATCCCGCCGGGCCGGTCAAAGCCGCGCCCTCGATTTTGCCGTTCGCGCTCGCGTTATAAGCGAGATCAAATGTGAAACGCGAAACACTGTTGCTGTCAAGATTCGCGACAAACAATTCCCCCCACGAACTAAACGTGAGATCGAGCGGATTGCCGAGGCCGTTGCCGGTGATGAGGCCATTCGCCACGGGATTGCCATCAATATCAAACGTGAAGCGAGCAATCTCATTCGCGCCGCCTTTCGTAATAAACAACTCGCCCCATGGACTGAGCGCGAGGCCATTGCTCGGGCCGGAAGCAATCTCGCCGTTGGCGAGCGCTTCGCCGATGAGGCCGAAGTGATAACGCAAGAGGTTGCCGCCAGCGTTTTGCGCGATGAACAACTCGCCGTTGTGAAAGACCAAGCCGTGCGGCCCATTGAAATTCGCCGAAGTAATCGCGCTATTAAAGAGCGGCGTGCCCATCGCCTCGAAGAAACGCGAGACTGAACCGCTGCCGCCCGCGCTGCGATTGCTGATGAACATTTCTTTATCCGCGCTAAACGCGAGTCCATAAGGCTGATCGAAGCTCGGATGCGTCAACGTCAAATCCAAAACTGGAGCGCCGCTCGGGCGCACGTCGTAGCGATAGACCTGCGTGCCCGCTGCGCCTTGGGCTTCCACCGTGAAGAGTTTGGCGGAGGTGGCACAGCTTAATTGCGGGAGGGTGGAATATTTGTGCGTGGAGAAATCAAAATTACCATTGGTGTTGGTGATCGCGCCAGTGACGTAAAGATTGCGTTGCCGATCAATGGCCAAATCAAAGGCGATATCCGTGCTGTTGCCGGTGCCGTTATGGCGCACGACCCATTGCTGCGTACCATCCGTATCATAGCCGACCAAGGCATAATCAAATCCGGCGCTCACGCTCATGCTATAACCCGCGACATAAACATTGCCCGCCAGGTCAAGCAGCAGGCGTTGCGCAACGTCGTCGCCATTGGCGCCCGCGTTGTAACGCGCCACCCACTGCTTAACGCCGGCGTCGTTGTATTTCAACGTGGCGAAATCTAACAAGCCGCCGGAACCGAAACTACCGCCGGTCACATACACATTGCCGAGAGCGTCCACTGCGAGATCAAGTGCTTCATCCATTCCGTTCGCTTGGGCATTATATCGCGCGACCCAGAGCCGTGCGCCGAGACTGTCATATTTCACTGTGGCATAGTCGGAGTTGCCATTCGCATTCGTGCTCGCACCGGCCACATAAACATTGCCGTTCGCGTCCACTGCAATCGCGTTCGCGCAATCGACGCTGTCCGCGGCCGCGTTATAAAACGCGACCCATTGTTCGACGCCGGCGGAATTATACTTAATGGTGGCAAAATCTAAATTGCCCGTGGGACCATTGGTAAACCCGGCGACATAGACGTTTTGCGCGGCATCAAGCGCCACTTCATTTATCGCCGCGCTGTCGCTGCCCACACCGTGATAGCTTGCGAGCCATTGTTGCGCGCCCGCGGCGTCATACTTAATCGTGAGCAAGTCATAATTTGTGGTATCGACTTGCGTATGGCCGCCGACATAAACATTGCCCAAGTGATCAAGCTGTAAATCGAAAGCGCCATCATCGCCCAAGCCATCATAACGACTCGCCCATTGCAGCACACCCGCGCTGTTATATTTGAGCGTAACTGCATCATCATTGCCGAGGGCATTGGCGCTTGTGCCCGCGATATAAACATTGCCGAGGCCATCGACCGCGAGCGCATGGCCGAGATCGCCGCCCTTTGCCGGGCCATTATAGCGCGCGCTCCATTGCCGCACGCCCGTGTTGTTGTATTTGATCGTAAAAATATCCGTGTTGCCGGCGACATTAAAGCTATAACCTGTAACGTAGACGTTGCCGTTCGCGTCAAGCACCATTTCAAATGCAACGTCATTGGAATCCGCGGTGGTATTGTTAAAAGCCGAGACCCACTCGCGCACCGGCGCGGCTGCGGCGATGAGGTCGGGCGCTTCCGCTTTGGCAAGTGACGAAATAACGGAGCGTGAGGAAGATTTTGCGGCAACAACTTTTGCCGGTGAAAAAGGAAGGCGTGCTTGCGGCGTCGTCTGCGGTTGCGCTAACGCAAAACTGCTGACGGCAAATAACGCGAGAAGCGGAGCCGAGAGTCGCATGGTTTACTCCTGTGATTGATGTGGCCCAAATGGTTTCGACTGATCAAATACTCCCGGCGCATTGAAAAAATTTTCAGCCTGCTTTTCAATGCAAACTCAGCAGCCACGGTGTTGCTAAATTCGTTAGGGTTGAGACTAGACTACGACCCGCATGCCGTGCAAGATAGTACGCGCGACAAAAAAATCGCGCCACATTCTTACTGGCAACGCGCATAGCTCAAGCCCTCCGGCTTGCAACCAACACAGATATGCACAAATGGAAATTACCGACCCGCCCGGCATGGACAGGAGATGATCATTCCTAGATCGGCAGGAAAACAAGAAGTGAAAACTTGGAGGTGATGTCGCGACGCGACGATTCAAAAGCTGCGCTAAGGTACCCGCCATGCCGAGGAAGTGCAGAGTGGGCGACAATAAAAAGGTTGCGCGGATGAACGCGCAAAATGATGACGGCAAGTTTGTGCTCATTGCGGTTGGTTTTGTTCTCGCAGCGCGACATTCATGTCGCGAGGAAATAACGCATGCGGTATAAATGTCGCGGTCTACTCTCCAGCTTAACGCGTCTAAGCACGCGAGGCCACGCGGACCACGCCTTGAAGGGAAATAGCGCTTGACAAAGTATCGAAATCTGCTATATTCTCCGCCACTTTTCAGGCGCAAAAAATATCTTGCTCAAAAATTTACCCCTCACCTTGAAAGCTTTGGTGATTAAAGAAGGAGTTCGAAGCACATGCCTCTCGGTCGCGTCAAGTGGTTTAATGAGAATAAGGGTTTTGGATTTATCGAGCAGGTCGAAGGCGGCGAAGACGTGTTCGTGCATTTTTCGACGATTCAGATGGACGGCTTTCGCACCCTGGCAGAAGGCACGGAAGTCGAGTTTGAATGTGTGCGCGGTGAAAAAGGGCTGCAAGCGACGAAAGTTGTCAAGCGGGCAAAGTCATAGTTCTATCCATGCCACGATTCCAGTTTGAGGCCGGCAGTGAAGTTTGATTCGCAGGCAATGCAAAAAATCGCCTCGGTGTTGCACGCGCAAATAAAAGAGCGCGGCAATACCTTTCGCCTGGTGCTTGATGACGCCGAGTCCGGCCGCCGCCTTTCGTTGGAAATTTTCCCGGAGATGAAAATGGGAAAGGGCAAAGGCAAGGGCACGCTCATCTCCGTTTACACCAGTTCTTCGCATCTCCAACTGCACTACTGCACCGGTTATGTGATGAGCGAAAGCCTCGGCGAAGTCATTTTCGTGGCGGAGAATCACGGCCGGGTGACGGGCTTGATCATTGTCAAAGACGCCGGGTGCTCGTTTTTTGCGAATGTCGATGCCGATGCGCTCACCGGCGATTTCACCAAACTTGCGCCGGAAGTCATGCCCTCCGCGATTACGCTCTCCGTGACCGAAGAACTTTTCCTGCGCAAAAAAAAGCGCGTGACCGCGAAAAAAATCGCCAAGAAAAAAACCTCGTCGAAAAGGCCTCCCGCCGCACGCAAACGTTCCCGCTAGCTCTTACTGCAATGCAAGAATCCGTGCAAGAATTTCTCGACTATATCCGTTCCGAGAAAAATGTCGCGGCCAATACGGTTTCCTCCTACACCTTTGATCTGCGCACCTACTCGCAATTTCTCGCCGCGCGCGACATACTCACCCCTCAACAAGTCACTCCCGCGGATATCAAGGACTTTCTCGCGGAGTTGACGCGCCTCGGTTATGCGACCACGAGCATTGGTCGGCAGCTCGCCGCGTTGCGCATGTTCCATCGTTACCTTGCCGGGGAAAAATATTGCGCGAGCGATCCCGCGGAAAACATTTCCCTGCCGCGCAAAAGCCAGAAACTGCCTCACGTGCTCGATATTCCTGAGATTGAATTGATGCTCGAACAGCCGGATGTTTCAACCGCGCTCGGCTTGCGCGATCGCGCGCTGCTTGAGTTTCTGTATGCCACGGGCGCGCGCGTTTCTGAAGCGACAGCATTGGGTTTGGACGATCTTTTTCTCGCGCAAAATTTTGTGCGGCTCTTTGGCAAAGGCGCAAAGGAACGGCTCGCGCCCATCGGCGAGATTGCAATCATGTGGTTGAATACTTACCTCGCGGAGGCGCGACCGCAACTCGTGCGTCCGCGTCGTAAACAGGAAAAAGTTTTTTTGAATTTTCGCGGCGGCAAACTCTCGCGTATGGGCGTATGGCTGGTCTTGCGACGCAGCATCGAGGCCGCGGGTATAACCAAACAAGCCTCGCCGCACACGCTGCGACATTCGTTTGCGACGCACATGCTCGAAGGCGGCGCGGACTTGCGCGCCGTGCAGGAAATGCTCGGCCACGCGAATTTGGGCACCACGCAAATCTACACGCATCTCGACCGCGCTTATTTGAAAGAAGTACATCGCCAATTTCATCCCCGCGAGCGACAATTTGATTCCGCGAAAAAGTGAGCTCAAGTTCAACCACGGCTTGGCCGTGGTTTGCTTAAAAAAATTGCACCTGCTATGGCCTTAACCAAAGGCATGTACGACTCGGAGCGCAAAATGAACCTATGAAAACCGACGCCGGCATTTCACTCAAACCGTTTTATACCTCGCAAGATTTGCCCGACACATTTAATGCCGCCGAGCAGCCGGGCGATTATCCTTACACGCGCGGCCTCTTCGCCGAAATGTATCGCGCCAAGTTTTGGACGATGCGGCAGTATGGCGGGTATGCCAGCGCCGAGGAATCGAATGCGCGCTATCGCTTTCTCATCGCGCAAGGACAGACCGGACTGTCCGTCGCGTTTGATTTACCCACACAAATGGGTTATGACTCCGATCATCCGCTCGCGCAAGGCGAGATCGGCAAAGTCGGCGTCGCCATTTCCAGCCTCGAAGATCTGGCGCGGCTCTTCGCCAACATTCCGCTGCACACGGTCACGACTTCCATGACGATCAACGCGACCGCGGCAATTCTTTTGGCGATGTACGTCGCGCTCGCCAAGCGGCAAAACGTTCCGCTCGACGCGATGGGCGGCACGGTGCAAAACGACATTCTCAAAGAGTATATCGCGCGCGCGACGTATATCTTTCCGCCCGCGCCTTCACTGCGGCTCGTCACCGACGTGTTTGAGTATTGCGCGCAGCACGTGCCCAAGTGGAACACCATCTCCATCAGCGGTTATCACATTCGCGAAGCCGGCTCGGACGCGGTGCAAGAGATCGCGTTCACGCTTGCAAATGCCATGGAGTACGTGCGCCAAGCCACGCAGCGCGGTCTCGACATTAACGTCTTCGGCCCGCGGCTCTCGTTCTTTTTTAATTGCCACAATAATTTTTTTGAAGAAATCGCGAAGTTTCGCGCCGCGCGCAGGCTGTGGGCGAAGATTGTGAAAGAAAAATTTCACGCCACGAATCCCAAAGCCATGATGCTGCGCTTTCACACGCAAACCGCGGGAAGCACGCTCACCGCGCAGCAGCCCGATAACAACGTCGCGCGCGTCACGCTGCAAGCTTTGGCTGCGGTGCTCGGCGGCACGCAATCGCTGCACACCAACTCGCGCGATGAAGCGCTCGCGCTGCCCACCGAAGATTCCGTGCGCATTGCGTTGCGCACGCAACAAGTCATTGCCCATGAAAGCGGCGTCACCGCGGTGGCCGATCCGCTCGGCGGTTCTTATCTCGTGGAAAATTTGACG
>CAYNDW010000137.1:0-11528 GCA_964395375.1 uncultured Cytophagia bacterium | reverse complement strand
CCCTCCGGCTTCGCGAGCAATTCTTGATGCGTGCCTTGCTCCACCAACTTGCCATCTTCCATCACGAACAAACGATCCGCGGCGCTCAACGTTGAGAGGCGATGCGCAATCGCAAACGTGGTGCGGCCCGAAACCAATCTCTCCAAAGCTTCCTGAATTTTTTTCTCTGTTTCCGTATCCACCGAACTCGTCGCTTCGTCGAGAATCAGCACGCGAGGGTTGTGCAGAATTGCGCGTGCGATGCTAATGCGTTGGCGCTCGCCGCCGCTCAAAGTGAGGCCGCGTTCGCCCACCATTGTGTCGTAACCGTCGGGCAAGCCGCACACAAACTCGTGCGCATTCGCCGCCCGCGCCGCGCGAATGATGTCCCGCAAATCCGCGGCGCTGGAGCCATAAGCAATGTTCTCCGCAATCGTGCCGCGAAACAAATATGGCTCCTGCAACACCACGCCGATCTGTCGCCGCAAGCATTGCAACTCAAGATCGCGCACGTCATAGCCGTCCACTTTCACCGCGCCGTCTTTCACGTCATAAAAGCGGCAGATCAAATTCACCAACGTCGTTTTGCCGCTGCCCGAAGAGCCCGCGAGTCCGATCATCTCGCCGGGCTTCACTTCAAACGAAACGCCTTTGAGCACGTTGCGCACGCCGTCGTAACTGAACGTCACGTTATCGAAAACCACGAGGCCTTGCAACGGCTCCAATTCAATCGCCTCCGGTTTGTTGACAATCGTCGGCGTGGTGTCGAGCACTTCGAACACGCGCGAGGCCGAAGTCGTGGCGCGATTCACCGTGCGGCTCATCATGCCGAGATGCTTCACCGGCTCCCAAAACATCCACATGTAGCCCGTGAATGCGATGAACACGCCGAGCGGCATGCCCTCCGCTCCTTTGGAGAGCACGTGATGCAACACGCGCGGCGCGCCCACGGCCCACACAATCAAGCTACACAAGTGCATCAACATCACCATCGTGGGCCAGAAACGCGTCCATTCATAGTGCAAACGATCGGCTTCGGCCTCGACCGCTTTGCTTTTCGTCTTAAAACGGTCGTTCTCATGATCTTCTTGCGCAAACGCTTTCACCACACGCATGCCGGGGATCACATCCGAAAGCACGCTGGTCATCGCCGACCATTTGCGCCAGATGCGCAAGAACAGCACTTGAATTTTTTTGCTGTGGCGATAAAAAAGCCAAGTCATCAACGGCAGCGGCAGCAACACCAATCCGGCCAGCGAAATATCCATGAATAACAACGCCACCGCAATGCCGATGATCTGCAACACGGACACCACGATTTCGATAATGCCAAACGTGATGAAATCCCACAAGCGATCCGTGTCCGAGCTGATGCGCGTAATCAGCGAGCCGGTCGAACGCGAAGCAAAGAATGAAAGACTCAGCTTCTGCATGTGCGCATAAATTTGTTCGCGCAATTGCGTCGCGATTTTTTCACCGGTGATCGCCATAATGCGCAAGCGAAAAAACGACACCAGCTCCGCCGTGCTCCATACCACCGCGAGCGAACCGATGATGACCCATAACCAAAACCACGGATTCGCGATTTGCCCGCTCTCCGCGGGTCGCAGAATTTTATCGATCAACACGCCGGTCAAATACGGAGGCAGCAATTGCAGCAGCGTCAACACCCACGCCAGCGTCACGCCAATCGTCACCTCTTTGCGATGCGGCTTCAAGTACGTCGCCAACCGGAGCATCACACCCGTTTTCGGCACGGCGAGCGCGGCCTTCGCTTCCTCCGCGGATTCGAGCATCGCGTTGCGATATTCTTTTTGACTATCCACTTCTCCGGCGAGCGCGAGCGGCGGCTTGCCCGACTTCAGTCGCTCGCGCAATTGCTCCGCGATGAATTGCAAATTGCCCACGGTGCGGCTTTGCCGCCGGGTGAATTGCACGGAAGCCAGCAGCTTTTTCTCCGCGCCCACAATGTGCAAACGGCTACTCGATAAACCGGGGAACAGTTCGAATTTTTCTATCGCGCCTAGCGCGAATGCTCGCGTCTGCCACGTGGTGCTTCCGTTTTGCCACGCGCCGTCGGGTTGCAGCAACAACACCTGCGCGTCGCTCAACACCAGCCAGCTTTGCGAGAATTGCAAACGCGCATCGAGATCGCTCATGGCGAATGCTTGAATGCGTTCGGCTCCAATTGCGCGTTGCGCGGCCGCTTGCACCTCCGGCGGCAAATGATCGGGTTGCTGAAAAAATGTTTGTAAGAAATTGGTGGTCATGACTCCTCCTTTAAGCCAAGTAGTTCGCGCTTGCACGCGCGCGCATGCGCCTGCCCTGCCGCTGGCGCAACGGTATGACGACAACAAAAGATTGGCGTTGGGGAAAAACTTACCGTACCCGCGTGAATAGTGAAGGAATGAACTTGTGCAGATGCATGAGACCTCCCGTTCCTTGGGCTGCGCGCTAAGGGAGAGCGAGTGAAAAGTGATATTAGATTTTTTGGGATCGGGGTTTAGGTGGAAGAAGATAATAAAAGCTGGGAGTATTGCAAAAAATATTTTTAGCGGAGAGGCGCGCCTCCACAAATTTTTTTTGCGATTGTTCCGTTGTTCCGTTACCTTGATTTGACCGTCCGTCTCCGAAGTGGAGTTGTTGGGCACTTGCGCATGCTGGCCGCTGCGGCCGCCTGCTTTTGCAATGTCGGCACAACTCCGCGCCGGTGCTAACGCGGCTTATATGTCTGGTCTTCTCGTTTCGGCGCTGGAGCCAAAGATATTTTTGCTCACTGCATTCACCTTTTGATGGAGTAGGAAATGAAACGTTCACATTGTTGTGCGATTGCGGCAGTATTGCTGTTTGTCGCGGGCTGTCAATCCAAAAAAGAAGAGCAACAAACGAATACGCAGACGGCGGCCGCAACGCCGCACGCTTTGCCAACGGGTGAGGTCACCTACACTGTGCCCGAAGGCTGGTTGGAACATCCGCCCACGAGTCAAATGCGCAAAGCCGAATTTCGCTGGCCCGGCGCGAACGGCAATGAAGACGCAGAATTGGCCGTGTTCTTTTTTCCGGGCACGGGTGGCTCAGTGCAAGCCAATTTGGATCGTTGGTATGGTCAATTCAAACAAATCGACGGCAGCTCCACGGCGCAGCGCGCGCGCGCGGAGAAAGTTGACGCGAATGGCTTGTCCGTAACCGTCACGCACGTGACCGGCACTTATCTCAAATCGCAATCAGGCATGATGATGGGCGGCCCGGTGGAAGAAAAGCCGAACTACGCCATGCTCGCCGCGATAGTTGAAACCACCAACGGCCCGTGGTTTTTCAAAGCCACCGGTCCGGAGACGACCATCTCGCATTGGCGCCCGAGTTTTGATGCGTTTGTGAAATCGTTGCGCGTGCAGTGACGACTAAAAAGAAAACGCTGTGATAAGGATCGTCGCTTAAATTAGCTTCTCGTTTTTTGAACCGCTAATCAACGCGAATGAACGCTAATTCTTTTTAATTCGCGTTCATTCGCGCCTATTCGCGGTTTAGATATGAGTAAGTTATTTAATCGTAGATCCTACTCTTCTCGTCGCGCGAGCGCGGGAAGAGCTCTGCTGTCGTTATTCTCATGCCTTAAAATCTATCCCCTCCCCAAACGCAAACCTCCCCGGAATCCTCACCGGCAGTTTGCCGTGAAGATGTAGCTCGCCCATCAGCGCGCGCGCGACGAGGCCTTCCATCATGCGGCCACCGTTGTAGGCGCACAGGCTCGCAGACATCGCCGGCAAATGCTCGAACACATACGGATCGCCGAACGAAACCGCGAGCATGGGCTTGTTTCGCGCTTGCGCGGTGCTTATCAACTCATATGCTAATGGCGGAATGCGCATCGCGCCTTTCCATGCACCAACCGAGAGATACATCGTCACCAGCACGAGATCGGCCTCGCGAAATTGGCCCAGCGCGCGCCCGAGTGCGGCTAGGGTCGGGTCGTGCAGGAAAGAAAGCGTTTCAATTTGATGGCCGTAATGGCTCAAACACTCGTGCAAGTGAGCGCCGTCGCCGGTTTGCTGCGCGTTTGAAATCACGAGCGCAAAAATTTTCTTGGGCTGATTCGCGCGCAATGGCAGCGTATGGCCGTCGTGCTCCAACAACGTGAGCGCTTCGGCAGAAATTTTTTCCGCCATGCTTTGCGACTCGGGCGCGCCGACGATGTTCATGATTCTTTCGGGCGCAACGGAACGGCTCGCGTGCAAATTGAGATCAACTTTCGCAGTAAGAATCCGTCGCACCGCCGCTGCGATTTGCTCGCGCGCAACTTCGCCGCTCGTGACGGCTTGCACCAAACGCTGATGCACTTTTGCCGTGTCCGCCGGGATGAGCAACATATCCACACCCGCTTGCGCGGCGAGCACCGCGGCCTCTTCTTGCCCATAATGATCCGTGAGGCCTTGCATCGTGAACGCATCCGTCACCACCAAACCGTTGAAGCCGAGTTGCTCACGCAGAAGATTCGTGACAATCGCGCGCGAAAGCGTTGCCGGACGATTGGAGGAATCGAGTTGCGGCAACGCAATATGCGCAGTCATCACCGACTTCGCGCCTGCGCCAATTGCGGCCTTGAATGGAATCAACTCCATCGCGTGCAAACGCGCTTCGTCAAAATTCATCACCGGCAATTGCATGTGTGTGTCTTGCGAAGTATCGCCGTGTCCGGGGAAATGTTTGATCGTCGCGATCACGCCTTCGGATTGGCAGCCGCGCACATAAGCCGCGCCGAGACGCGCCACAAGTTGCGGGTCTTCGCCAAACGAGCGCGTGTTGATGATGGGATTGCGCGGATTGTTGTTTACATCAAGCACGGGCGAATTGGTCCAATGAATACCCATTGCGCGCGCTTCGAGCGCAGTGATGCGGCCGGCTTCATACGCATACGCTTCGTTGCGTGTCGCGCCAATCGCCATCAAACACGGCATGGCCGTGCCGCCGCCGGGAAGAAACGCGGGCAAATCCGGCGCACGGCCGCGCACGCGCTGCCACGGTCGCCAGAAAAATTGCAAGCCGGTTTCGAGATCGGCATTCACGAGCAGCGGCAGTTTGGAAAGCTGTTGCAGCTCGTTGGTGAGCAGCGCAATGTCAAACACATTGCCGCCGGCAAGAATAATTCCGCCCACGTGCTGCTCGCGAATGATCCGTTCGATGCGCTGAAAGTTTTCATGGCCGCGATGCGTGAACACCGCGGCGAAATCCGCCACGAGCATTTGCCCGACCAGTTCGGGAATCGACATCGCAGCGAGGGTTTGATCGACCCAGAGCTTGGAGTTTTGTGAGGAGGGCATAGGACTTTCGTGAAAGTTCGTATTTGCTCCTTTAGGAGCCGGAGATTCGTTGCGAAAATTGCCTAATGAATTTTGACGATCAAGTTCGGTAATGAAGCGCGTCCTCCTCATTATGTCATTCAGAAGGAATCCTTTTCAGTTCTGGAGAGCAACGCCAGTGCTTAAAAAGATTCCTTCTGAATGACAGTTTCAGGGGATGCGATCACCGAATTTGAAAATCAAAATTCATACGGCGCGACTACAAACTAAATCTCTTCCTGCTCGAACGCGCGAATGCGGCGCTTGAGTTCGTTCAATTGCTCGATCAATCCGCGCGTTTCGGGGAGATATTCCGTTTCGCGCTGCCAATATGATTTGCCGAGGGTTTCGAGCAAGCGCGGCCGGAGCGCGTGCGCTGCGCGCGCTTGATTTTTGAGTTGCGCGATAAAGTTGGGCACGTCGATATCGGGCTTCGCAGTGGAGGCCAAGCCTTCGCGCTCCAGCTTGGTTTCAGTGCTCCGGCGTTGCGCGAAGAGATGATCCAACTCGACACGGCGGCGCTCCAACTCGGCAATCACGCCGGTGAGGCGCAGCTTGATCGGCTCCAAATCTTCGTGTTGATAAACGCCCGAAGAGTGTTTCCAAAATTCTTCGCCCACAGCTTCGGCGGCAACCTGTAAACGCTTGGCATCCGTGCTATTTTGCGCGCGCAACGTGAGCGCTTCGACTTTGTGTTTGGATTTGTCGAGCATGTTGCCCGCGGCGCTTTCGAGTTTGGCAATCTCGCGTTCGCGATCCATGATCACGACCTGATATTGCAGCGCCTTTTCAAAAATATTTTTTAACGCGACATTATTAGCGAACGTGCTGCGCAAACAAGCAAAGGCCGTGCGGCCAAGCTCGCGATAGTGCGTTTCGAGCGCGCGATTCGCGGCCTCGCGTTTTTGCTCCGCCGCCGATATCTTTGCTACCGTATTCTCCCACTCCATTTTTGTTTCTTGCAACCGCGTGATTTGCGCTTCGAGTTGATCCGAGGCGTCGCGATTGTGGTGCAATTGCAAAAACGCGCGGCTGATTTCATCGGCGTCGTTGAGCGGCGGCGCGGCGCTCAACAAGTCATAAACTTCTTTGCCCAACTCGCGCACGAGGCGGCGCTCTTCTTCTTTGCCTTCGGAAAATTCTTGAATCTCGCGATAGCTCGGCAAGAGCGCTTCGGCATATTGGCGCTGTAACTCGAAATCGGCAAAAAGATCGGGATACTTATCGCGGCTAAATGCCACGAGGTTTTCGTAACGGCGCAGCAGCGTTGGCTTTGCCGCGAGCAATTCGTGCATGAAGGCAAAAACGCCGCGGCGTTGCGTTTCCGCCTCTTCGAGCAGGTGCGCAAAATTGGTGCGCGCATGCAAATCGCCCGCGAGCATCTTGTTCATCGCCTCGGCTGCGTCGATCAACGAAAGCCCGAGCGCCAAGCCGATGCGATCGGCAGTGAAGTGTGTGCTGCGGCGATAAAGGTTATCAAACGACCAACACAGCGGATTGAGGCGCGCGATGAAACTCAGCCAGCGCAGCAACACAAAAACTTTTTTCCGCGTGGCTTGCAAGCCAATCATGCGCCCGAGCAGCCAGAGCAGTTGCCCAATCTCCGCGCGTGTGATCGTGGCCGCGAGCAAAGCTTCAGGCATAATTAACGTTACGCCGCGGCCGTGCATGAGCCAGCGCGGCTCGCCGAGTTGAATAGAAGAAACACGAATGTCAATCGGGGAGGTATAGCCTAATATGTTCGTAATGAGAGTGCGAATATAATGCATCTCGGGGAAGGAGTTTTCACCGTCGTGGATCGAATGCCCACACAACTTGGCGCGAGCGATTCGCGCTTTGCTCCACAAAACGAACGCGCAGAGGAGATAGAGGCCAACGGCTCCGGCCGCGTAACGCGGAAACTTCAGCGCAACCGCAATGAAGCCGGCAAGGGAGAGCACACCGAGAAAGCTATGCAGTTTGAGAAATAAAAGCTCGCGGGGGTAACGCAGTTGGTTGAGGTCGACGGAACGATTGACGAGAATCTTGGCCGGTGGAATCTTGCGGGCCATGTGCTCCCTCCGTTGGGTATGTCATGGGCCAGAGTCAAAGATGATTGGCGCAGAGGCGTTAGCGAGACGAGTACGTTATATTAAAAAATCATGCCGGTGAAAGCGGCGGCGTTGCTTTGATAAGGCCCGTAGCGATGCTTCGTTTTGAGTTGTTGGATAACGACACTTTCCTGCTCTGTGCTTCTTCATCCAGTTCCGGTGCTAAATCGTGAGTAGCCCACCAATCACGCTCTTCAGCTTCGGAAGCGAATCGCGGAATTTCCGCGAGAGAATAAATAACGATACGATTGGGAGCTTGTTTTCTGCGCATCACGAAACATCGCCTTGGGTTAACGAATGAATATTATCCGGCAATATCCTTTTTCTGCCACAGGATCAAACTCGTGATGATCCGAGGTAACAAGCTCTGCTTGTGTGCGATTAGTCAATGCGAGGGCAAAGCAATCGGCCAAAGAGATTTTCTTAATTATCGCCTTGTGCTTGCCGGCCTCTTGCCAGATCTGTGAGTCCATGTCTTCGCGAGTTATGACTCCGACCGAGCTCAAATCAGAGAGCGCCTCGCGAGCAGCATTTTCATCTTTGGCGCGCCAAAAATCGTAGTAGACTTCGCATAAATTAATGGCGTGCGCCAAACACTGATTACCTTTATCAAGCAAGAGGGCCTCCACAACCTCCGCCCCGGGTTCTCCTCGCAAGTATGCGATCATTGCACATGCATCCAAAACTTTTACCATGGCCTACCTCTCTAACGCGATTTCCCAAATCTTATTTTGGGCAAAAAGGGCGCTGCTGGTCGGAATGAAAGCATATTTTCCTTTCACTGAAGCCGCGCTTTTATTCTGCGCCGAAGGCGAGTCGGATACGGCTGGCATCCTTTTGCGTAACACAACAGAAATCTCACCGATCAGGCGTAATTGCTCTTCCATTGACAGCGCGGTGATTTGATGCAGGACTTCGCCATAATGTGCCGTTGCAATCGTAGTCATGTTGCTAACCCTTTTTAAGAATGAAGACCTCATTTGATCTGAAGTGAAGAGCAACTTTATGGGTGCAATTTCTGTCTTAAAATAGCCAACCCGTGCCCCAGAGTCAAGCCTCGCGGCGGCGAGGAGTTTTAGGATTTCATGCGTACATGCTTCCTCTTTCCGTCAAAAGCCTCGTTGCTTTTTTGCGGCATGCGATTAAATTGCAGGCATGATTTTAACCCACAGGAACTTCCCATGACCAAAAAGCTCGGCAAGGTTCTCGTTATTGATGATGATGAAGACGTGCTCATGGCCGCGCGTTTATTTTTGAAGCAACACGTCGCGCTCGTGCATACCGAAAAGAATCCCGAGTTGATTTCGACGCTGCTGAAGAACGAAACGTATGACGTGATTCTGCTCGATATGAATTTCACGCGCGATGCGAGCAGCGGCGGCGAGGGTTTTCATTGGCTCAATCAAATTCTCACGCTCGAGCCTTCCGCGGTCGTCGTGCTCATCACCGCGTTTGGCGACGTGGAAATGGCCGTGCAAGCCATTAAAGAAGGCGCGACGGATTTCGTGCTCAAGCCATGGCACAATGAAAAGTTGCTGGCCACGCTCTCCGCGGCGATGAATTTGCGGCAATCGCGCGAAGAAGTCGATCAGCTGCGTTCCCGCCAACAAGTTTTGAGCGCGGATCTCGATCAACAGTTCCATGATTTCGTGGGCGCGTGCGCCCCCATGCAAAAAGTTTTCACCACGATTCAAAAAGTGGCGCAGACCGAGGCGAACGTGCTCATTCTCGGCGAAAACGGCACGGGCAAAGAGTTGATCGCGCGCGAGCTGCATCGCCAATCGAAACGCGCGCAAGAAGTTTTCATCAGCGTGGATATGGGCGCGTTGAGCGAAACGTTGTTCGAGAGCGAGTTGTTTGGCCACGTCAAGGGCGCGTTCACGGACGCGAAGGAAGAGCGCGCCGGCCGCTTCGAAGCGGCCTCGGGCGGCACGTTGTTTCTCGACGAGATCGGCAACCTCTCTTTGCCGCTGCAAGCCAAGCTGCTCACCGCGCTGCAAAACCGCCAAATCGTGCGGTTGGGTTCGAATCAATCGCGGCCAATCGATATTCGTTTGATCTGCGCGACGAACACGCCGATCCATGAAATGGTGGCGCAGAAAAAATTCCGGCAGGATTTGCTCTATCGCATCAACACGGTGGAGATTCACGTGCCGCCGCTGCGCGAGCGCATTGAGGACTTGCCGCTTTTGATTGAACACTTTCTAAAAGCCTATGCGCGAAAGTATCAACGCCTGCAGCCGCGCGTGAACGCCGCCACGCTCAAGAAGTTGGAGAAATATCATTGGCCGGGAAACGTGCGCGAGTTGCAGCATGCGCTCGAGCGCGCGGTCATTATGGGCGAGTCGCAAGTGTTGCAGCCCACGGACTTTCTGCTCGTGGCTTCGGATAACAAAGAAGACGGCCTGATCTTCGACAACTATAATTTGGAAGAAGTGGAGAAAGCCGTAATTCGCCGCACGATCAGCAAGCACGGCGGCAACATCAGCCAGGCCGCGCGCGAATTAGGATTGACCCGCACTTCGCTTTATCGCCGGCTGGAAAAATATGGTCTATAATCGTTTTCGCCTCAACGTCCTTGCGCGCGTGCTCCTTTTGAGCGGATCGCTCTTCGGATTTTTCTATCTCACCTTTCAAACCACACTGTACGCCACGCTGCTCATCCTCGGCGCGATTTGTATTTATCAAATCTACGCGCTGCTACTCTACGTTGAAAAAACCAATCGCGACCTTAGCCGCTTCTTTGACGCGATCAAACACAGCGATTTTTCGCAAAGCTTCACGGGCGCGGGTTTAGGCTCATCTTTTGATGAATTGAAAGCAGCGTTCGGCGAGGTGATCGCGAAGTTTCAACGCGCGCGCGCGGACAAAGAGGAGCATTTTCGTTATTTGCAAACGGTGATGCAGCACGTGGGTATTGGTTTGGTTTCGTTTCAATCCAACGGCGAAGTGGAATTGATCAACACCGCGGCGCGGCGGCTCTTGCACGTGCCGCATCTTAAGAACATTCATTCGTTGGAAAGTTTGAGCCGGCCTTTGGTGGAAAAATTATTGGCCATGAAATCCGGCGAGCGCGCATTGATCAAAGTGGAGGACAAGAGCGAGTTGCTGCAATTGGCGATTTACGCCACCGAGTTCAAAATGCGCGAGCAAAAGTTTACGCTCGTCTCTTTGCAAAACATTCAAAGCGAGTTGGAAGAGAAAGAGATGGAAGCGTGGCAAAATTTGATTCGCGTGCTCACTCATGAAATCATGAACTCCGTCACGCCGATCGCTTCGCTCGCCGCAACCTTGCACGATCTGCTGCGCCACGAGCGCAGCAGATCCGAACCGCGGAGCGCGCCGCAGGAGAACGTCGAGGCTGCGAGCGATTTGAGCGAAGGTTTGCAAACCATTCGCAAACGCAGCGAAGGCTTGCTACACTTTGTCGACGCGTATCGCAATTTGACGCGCATTCCCAAGCCGAACTTTCACGTTGTGCCCGTGAAGATTTTGTTTGAGCAAGTGCGGCAACTCATGCGCGCGCAAGTCGCCGCGAAAGCGATTGCGCTCTCGGTTAAAATCGAGCCGGAAAGTTTAGAGGTAACCGCGGACCCGGACTTGGTCGAGCAAGTGTTGATCAATCTTTTGCTCAATGCGATTCAAGCGGTGGAACATCGCGCCGAGGCGAGGATTGCGCTGCGCGCGTTTCTAGATGACCGCGGGCGCGTCAATGTGCAGGTGAGCGATAACGGCCCGGGCATTCTTCCGGAGGTCTTGGAGAAAGTCTTTATCCCCTTTTTTACGACGAAACAAGGCGGGTCTGGTATCGGATTGAGTCTGTCGCGGCAAATCATGCGACTGCATCGCGGGACCATCAGCGCACAATCCCGCACGGGAGTAGAAACGGTGTTTACGCTGAGATTTTAAAAAGAGAGGGTTGAATTGTTGGAGTAATGGAGCGAGGCGTCAACATGATTTAGATGCCATCACTTCGCCACTCCAGCAATCCACTACTCCAGAGTTCCTATTTTTTCATCACCCGCACGCGCACGGCGCGATCCCCTTTCATTTCACGCACAATATCGAAGCCCACTCTTTGTCCGGGCGACAAACGCTTCGGTTGCACTGTGGCATCCAAATC
>CAYNDW010000136.1:0-11536 GCA_964395375.1 uncultured Cytophagia bacterium | reverse complement strand
GCGCACGACGCCGGAACGTACCTGCAATTTCGCGAAGGCAAACTCGTGCCGGCCGATCCAGGGTTGGTGAAGCAAGTGCTGAAAGATAAAGCTTACATCGACATGCCGAATGAGTCGTATCGCACATTTCTGAATCCTCGGAGCGTCGTCATTGGCGTGAGGTTTTCGATCTGAAGGATTTCTCCAAAAGCAAGTTCATTGAACAATAATGATCGCTTATGATCTCATCAAAAACCAACGACGACGACAACCTCCGCGAGCAAAACCAACGCTTGCGGGATCAGCTTCACGACTATGAACGTCTCCATCGCGTGCTGCAGACGATCTGCTCATCGCTGCAAGTCGATGCGATTTTGCAAAACATCATCGACGAGGCCGTGAGCTTGTGTCATGCCCAGCAAGGTTCGATCATGCTCTTCGAACCCACGACTCGAGAAGTAGCTAAAACGCTGATTCGGCACGGCGCGGGAAACAAGCTGGATCATTACCTCAACAATCTTCTGGCTGGCTGGATTGCGCAGCGCAATGAAGCGCTTTTGACCAATGATTTGGTCGTCACGTTTGGGGCGGAG
Source organism: uncultured Cytophagia bacterium (assembly GCA_964395375.1). Classification (GTDB taxonomy): domain Bacteria; phylum Zhuqueibacterota; class Zhuqueibacteria; order Zhuqueibacterales; family Zhuqueibacteraceae; genus JABWAN01. Next base: position 10,964 of record CAYNDW010000136.1, on the reverse strand, counting down.
AATGTGCCGGAAAAATATCGTGATATCGCTGCAATTTTAAGCGTTCCACTTGCCTGGCATGGCCATGATTTCGGCGTTATCAATCTGATTGCGCTCACGCGCGCGCATGAATTTGGCGAACGGGAATTACGGTTGATGGAGATTTTGGCTAGGCCCTGCGCGCAATTCATTGCCAATGCCCGCTTGCACGAAAACCTGTTTGCAGAAGCCGAACGCCTGCCCCAGGAAGTGCAGGACAAATATTCGTTTCATGGCCTCATCGGCCACAGCCCGAAAATGCAAGAGATGTTTGCGCTTTTGGAAAAAGTCATTCCCACCGAAGGCCGCGTTCTGCTGGAAGGAGAAAACGGCACGGGCAAAGAATTGGTGGCGCGCATCATTCACTATAATGGGCCGCGCCAAGACAACCCGTTTATAGCGGTGGATTGCGGCGCGCTGGCGGCGAACCTGCTCGAAAGTGAATTGTTTGGCTACGTGAAAGGCGCTTTTACCGGCGCTTCGCACGACAAGCAAGGTTTGTTTGAAGCGGCCAATGGCGGCACTTTATTTTTGGATGAGATTGTGAATATGCCGCTGGAAATTCAAAGCAAGTTTTTGCGCGTTATTCAAGAAGGCGAAGTTCGTCCCGTTGGCAGTACGCAAATGCGCAAAGTCGATGTTCGCATCATCGCGGCGGCCAGTGTCAATCTGCGCGCCGAGGTGGCGGCCGGAAGATTTCGGCAGGATCTTTTTTATCGGCTGAATGTGGTCAACGTACCTCTGCCGCCCTTGCGTGAAAGAAAAGAAGACATCGCGGTTCTGGCCCAGCATTTTCTGAATAAAATGACGACGAAGCATGGTAAGAAGATCAACGGCTTCAAACCGGAAACCATGGCGAGTTTGGAGTTGCACAACTGGCCGGGCAATGTGCGGGAGTTGGAGCACGTGGTCGAGCGCATGGTTATCCTTGCGGAGAATGAAGCAGAGCACATTACGCTAGAATTATTGCCAGCGGAAATACAGCCCAAAGCCGATCCGGAACTCGAGCCGGCGTTGAAAGAGAAACCCTCCACCGGCGTTCGCACGATGAAAGATGCTTATGAAAAGATGCTGTTCTACGAAGCGCTGGTCAAACACAATTGGAATCAATCCGCGGCGGCAAGAGCATTGGAGATTCACGAGGCGACTTTGCGTTTTAAGATGAAAAAGTTCGGGATCAAAAAATCGTAAGCATCTCGTAAGTATTGACGAAGCACTTCGTAACTTTTCCCGAAGCAAGTTTTCCAAGCAACGCTTAGAAGTTTTTGCCACACACGCGCTTCAATTTAAATAAGCCACTTAGGTTGGTCAATGATCAACCTCGTGGCTTTTTTATTTGGTATGCTTTTGGGATAATCAGATTCATTCGTGATAGTGCGGTGTTGGGAAGGCGGTGTTTGCAATGGTTGCGCACTCAAATCAACATGTTGTTTTCCACATCAAACCTTTGGAGGTTGTCATGAAACACAAATTTCTCTTCACCGCATTGGCGATTGTGATTTTGGTTTCAGGCTGCAATCGTGAAACGCCGCAAGAGCCAATCACGACGCAGGAAGAAGACGTCGCCACTGTCATCCAAAACTTGCGGGAGTTCAGCCAAAACCCTGCGTCAAGCTTGACCAAAGTTTCGGGCGGCAAGAGGATCGTTGAAGTGCCTGCTGGATCAGTTGATGCTCTTGCCGCGGCCGTAGGGCAAGTTCGCGATGGCGGCGTGGTCTTGTTGCGCGCCGGAAGTCACACCGAGTCAGGCACGGTGACGATTGATCATCGCGTCAAAATTTTGGGCGAGCCGGTAGCGATCCTGATTTCCGATACCAAGCCGGGGGAAGGGCTGCCGGCTACGGTCGATCCCGCGCTTCACGTTTTAGGCGCATCGGGAGTGGTGATTTGGGGGCTGGATATTCGTTCCAAAGATGCGGTCGGGGGCACGGCTATCCTCATTGAGAACTCGCCGAGAACTCTAGTCGGCCACAACACCATGCGCGATTGCCAGTTCGGTGTGTTGATCGAGAAAGGTGATCGCTCCAATATCTGTGAGAATACCATCATCACCACCTCGGCTTGGCGCACCGGCGCGCTTGCCGCGGTCTACGGCATTGTCGCCATCAATGGTGAAGACATCGAACTCGAGGAAAACGACGTCAGCAATGCTTTTCTCGGCATCTGGGTGTGCGGCAAAGATGGAGAAGTCGATCAAAATAACCTGCATGGAAACTATATTGGATTGATTTTTTGCCGAGCCAGCGAGGTTGATTTCACCCTGCCAAGAGGCAATCTGGCCCCGGCCGAGTTCAGCGCTACAGGTTGGAGCGCGGAAGGCAACCACTCCTATGGCAATGACGATGCCGGTTATCTCGTGATTGACGGCGCCAACCACAACAGGCTCAGGAGCAATAACGCATCGAACAACGGCACATACGACATCGACCTGACCGGAGATTCGTATCGCTTCGGATACTTGACGCCGAAATCGTTCGACAACAAAGTCGAAGCCGGTCAATATCCCAATGTGACCATCAAGAATTGTGGTGACAACAACACCATCATCGGCGGGCAGTTGGTGGATAACAATCAAGAGCCGTGTTTGTAAATGGTGTGTTCTCGTCCGTAAAATTGTAAGAAGACCTCTCTGCATTACAAAGCTTGAGACGACGTTTTACGCAAAAAAGGTAGACTCGTCGTCTCATGCTTTCTCAACGCAATACTCCTACCTCGCGCCACACGCTGGTCAGCCGTGTGCCGTTCAACCCAAAGACCTGAGTTTGAAGAACTGTCGGCAACGTTGCGGGCCTTTGCACGCACCAAGCGGCCACAACTTCTCTAAGCCATACAAGCGCTGCTCCCCGTTATTGCCGAACAAGGCGGCACACCCGTCCTGCGCGAAACCGCCATCGTCGATACTGCCAAGTGGTGGCCTTAGATAAAAAAGACAAAAAGAGAAAAAAGAGAAGGAGCCAAGAGGGGGAGAGCGAAGGGTGAGTAACGCGACTTCCATGTTGCGAAGCTCTGCAAAATCCCGTTTGCGAATGGCAAAAGAAGTCAGTACAATTTTGCGGCAAATCAAAGAGAGCCATGACGCTATTTGAATTACAAGAAAAGCTACGGAAGCAAGAATTTGAAATTTGCCTGCACGCTTTTGAAGAGGCCGTCGATGACTTTTTATCGCTCAATGAAGTCATTGATGCTCTTCTGCAGAATGGCGAGCTGATCGAAGACGACCCGATTGATTGCCGTTGCTTGACGTACTGCAAAAACAAACAACAGCCCGTCCACGTCGCTTTCGATTATCATGATTTTGCCAAAGGGTTCGAATCGAATATCGAAATCGTGACCATTTATAAACCCGATCCGGCGCTTTGGATCAATTACCGCAAACGTAAGAGATAATTTTATGACGACCTGTTCGAAATGCCGCTCAGAAATGACTTCCGGTACGACCGACGTCAACTTCAGCCGCAACGGTTTGCATATTCAAGTCAAGAATGTGCCGGCTTCGCTTTGCACGAATTGCGACAATAAAACGCTCGAAGGTAAGGTCGTGCTTTACATCGATCGCATCATTCAAACAATCTTCGCAACCGAACAGCCAATTCAGATGCGCGAACTGGTTCTTGAAGCCGCTTAACTTCGTTGACGTTTTATACTGTCTCTTTGAGAGAAGAAGCCAATCGATCTTTTGAATTTGTTGGCTTCTTTTGTTTGAAGAACTATCGGCAACGTTGCGGGCCTTTGCGCGCACCCAGCGGCCACAACTTCTCCAAGCCATGCAAGCGCTGCTCCCGTCATTGCCGAACAAGGCGGCGTGCCCGTCTTGCACGAAACCGCCATCGTCGATACCGCCAAGTGGTGGCCTTAGATAAAAAAGACAAAAAGAGAAAAAGGAAAAGGAGCCAAGAGGGGAGAGCTATGAGCAACGCGGGAAACTGACAACGCTGCAAGCCGAACAAAATTGTTTTTGCATTTGCAGGTTCGTTCTCGTAACTTTTGTCCTGTGAGTGCTTTGTTTGAGACGATTTTTTATAAGGAGAATGTGATCATGGACACCATCACCCATCAAATTGTGCAGCAGGTGAGCGCGCTTCCCCTCGCCAAAAAGAAAGCGCTGTTTGAATTGTTGAAGCAAGAGCAGGCCCCCGCAACAAATTCGCTCAAGACCGAACAAGAGAGTTGGGCGACGCAGCTTTTATCCGCCTCTGTTTGGACCGACACGGAAATCGATGCTCTGCATGAAGCCAGGAAATTCATCAACCAATGGCAACCGAAACCATTCTGATTGACACTTCGATTCTGATTGATTTCTTTCGCAAGCGGGAGAAATTCAAATCGATTCTTGTGCAGTTGAGCACGCAATATCGCTTTTGCCTCTCGGCCATTACGGCTTTCGAAGTCAAGATCGGAATCCAAACCCCGGCGCAACAGAACGATTACGAAGTGCTCACGCAGAACATTGAAATTCTTCCCGTCGATGATCTCTGTATCGATGCCGCAGTTGAAATCTTCAGATCTCTGAAGCCTCAAAACGCATTGATCGAGTTGGCGGATTTGCTTATTGGGGCGACTGCGATCAGTAACTCTCTCTCATTGGCTACTTTGAACCGGAAGCATTTTGAGCGCATCCGCGATCTTCTATTGATTACTCTCCCCTGAAGAACCTTTTCTTTAAAACGGTTGATGTTTTTTCAAACACCCAGCGGCCACAACTTCTCCAAACCCTGCAAGCGCTGCTCCCCGTCATTGCCGAGCAAGACCCGCACAGCCGCATCATCGTCGATACCGCCAATTAGTGGCCTTAGAGCAAAAAAGACAAAAAGAGAAAAAGGAAAAGGAGCCAAGATGGGAGAGCTATGAGCAACGCGGCAAGCCGTTTCTCTGCTTTTTTTTGTCGATGGAAAGCTCGCGGCGAAGAGCATGGGCAATGCGGCCCGTAATTCTTCCCGAAAAAGCATTTGGAAAACGCGCGTTCGGACTTTATATTTCGCCTTATTTTTTAGCATCCCCGGGCGAGATTCGCCCGGCAACAATTCATTGACGTGCAACTCGGATCATCATCTTTCTGAAGGAGGACGCAGTGCAGGATATTCTCATTCCTGGGGCAGCTAGCCTGCTCGCGCTCGGTTTCGTGGTTTATTTGGCCCTGGATGTTTTGAAAAAGAATCCCGGCAACGAGCGCATGGTGCAAATCTCTAAGCTAGTGCAAGAGGGAGCGACAGCCTTTTTGCGACGTGAGTACCTTTACGTTTCCGCGTTCGTTGGAATCATCGCTGTGCTCATCGCAGCCTCGCCGTTGTTCGCGCCCAACGTTGCTTTGAATTGGCAAACCTCGGTCGCGTTTATCATGGGTGGCTTGGCTTCGGCCATCGCCGGCTATATCGGTATGAGCATCGCCACGCGCGCGAACTGCCGCACGACACAAGGCGCGGTGGAAGGCGGCCTCCAAGGCGCGCTCAGCGTCGCGGTGTCCGGCGGCTCGGTCATGGGCATGAGCGTGGTCGGTGTTTCCTTGCTCGGCTTGTGCATTGTTTATGTGATGTTCAATGGTGTCCCTGAAATTATCAATGGCTATGCCATGGGCGCGAGTCTCGTGGCCCTCTTTGCGCGCAGCGGCGGCGGCATCTTCACCAAAGGCGCGGACATGGGCGCGGACCTCGTCGGCAAAGTTGAAGCCGGCATTCCCGAAGATGATCCGCGCAACCCGGCGGTGATTGCGGACAATGTCGGCGATAATGTCGGCGACGTTGCCGGGCTGGGCGCGGACTTGCTCGAATCCTACGTCGAAGCCATCATCGCGGCCATGGCCATTGCGGCCGGTTTTGGTATGGCAACGCTGAGTCTCATTCCTCTGCAAATCGCCAGCGTCGGAATCGTGGCCTCCATTCTCGGCATCATCTATGTCAAAGCCACAGGCCGCGGCAATCCCCAAAGCGCGCTCATGGGCGGATTATATGTGAGCGCAATCCTCACGGTGATTGGCACGTACTTCATCATCAAACATCACAACGTGTCATTCGAAGGCCATGACGTGATGGGCCCGTTCTGGGCAACCATCGCCGGCGTCCTCTCCGGCGTCATCATCGGTTTTACCAGCGAATACTACACCTCTTCAAAATATAAACCCGTCAAGAATCTCGCGGACGAATCGCAAAGCGGTCCGGCCATCACCGTCACCGGCGGTTTGGCTTTGGGCATGGCTTCGACCGCGGTTCCGGTGATCGTGCTCGCCATTGCGCTGATCGTGTCGCATGACCTCGCGGGCATCTACGGCGTTGCGCTCGCGAGCTTAGGCATGTTGGCAACCACCGGCATGGTCGTCGCGGTCGATAGCTATGGCCCGATTGCGGACAACGCCGGCGGCATCGCGGAAATGGCGCATCTCGATCCCAGCGTGCGTAAAATTACGGACAGTCTGGATTCGGTCGGCAATACCACGGCTGCCATCGGCAAAGGCTTCGCCATCGGCTCCGCGGCGTTCGCGGCCATGGGCTTGGTCGTGGCGTACATGCAAACGGTTAAATTGCAATCCGCGGATTTGCAGGACCCGAAAGTTCTCGCCGGGCTGATCATCGGCGGCATGTTGCCGTTCTTCTTTTCCTCGATGCTATTTAAAGCCGTGAGCAAAGCCGCGTTCAAGATGATTGAAGAAGTGCGCCGCCAATTCCGCGAGATTCCCGGTTTGCGCGAAGGCAACGCTTTGCCCGATTCCGCGCGTTGCGTGGACATCAGCACCGTCGGCGCGATCAACGGCATGTTGCTCCCCGGCGCGCTCGCGATTCTCGCGCCCGTAGTCACGGGCTTGATTCTCGGCCCGGCCGCGCTCGCGGGCCTGCTCATCGGCGCGCTCGTCACCGGCGTCATGCTCGGCATACAAATGGCCAATAGCGGAGGCGCGATGGACAATGGCAAGAAATACGTTGAAGAAGGCCATTACGGCGGCAAAGGCTCCGATACGCACAAAGCCACCGTCATCGGCGACACCGTCGGCGATCCGCTCAAAGACACGGTCGGGCCCTCGATCAACATTTTGATCAAGCTCATGGCCGTGATCTCGCTCGTGCTCGCCCCGTTATTTATGCAATAGGCTCGTGCGCGAAACTCTGCGGCGTTAAGCGCTGCTTTGTTTGTTTTGGTTTGATAAAGAAGCCGGATTTTGCGAAACTAGAATGCTTGCAGAATCCGGCTTCTTCATTCGTTCAAGTTGCACTCTCGTACCGCGACATTCATGTCGCGCGCGCTCACTCCACAACATTGTCATTCTGTAAGAACCTTCCCTCGTGCTCGCGAGATATTCAGTTTCATGATTTCTCCCAAGCGCGAGGCAAGGTTCTTCCAGAAAGACAAGTTGCGGGGATGCCGCGTTTCAGAATCAAAGCTCATCGGCGACGATTACGAACTTTCAAACCACCATTTTCTCTTATCATCATTTACACGGAGCGCAACCATGCCTGCCCTCATCGAACGCCTCAGCACCGAAAAGCCGGAAGCGCGACAGAAGTTTATCATCGAATCCTTCACCTCCGCGTACAGCGACCTCATGCAAGCCGACGCCGACGCGTGGCGCGGCAAGTTTCGCAAAATGGCCGTCACGCCGTTCGCGTTTTATCGCGGCAGCGCGGCGCTGTTTTATGCCGACATGATTCGCGACGAAGAGCCGTTTGTTGATAAAAAGACGAGCCGCGTTTGGATTCAAGGCGACCTGCACGCCGAGAACTTCGGCACGTATCTCAACAGCAAAGGCGTGCTCGTGTTTGACGTCAATGACTTCGACGAGGCCTATGTTGCGCCGTTCACGTGGGACCTCAAACGCCTCGTGGCGAGCCTTGCGCTCATCGGTTTTCAAAAAGCCCTGAGCGATCAAGAGATTCGCGACATGATCAAAACCTTTGTGTTGAGCTACGTCACGCAAGTGACGCGCTTCGCCGCCAAACAAGAAGCCTCCGATTTCGCGCTCAGGCTCGACAACACCAAAGGCAAGCTGCTCGAGCTTTTGCAAAAGAGCCGGCTGCAAACGCGCGTCGATCTGTTGAACAGCAACACCACGATTGAAAACTACGATCGCCGCTTCGCGAGCAACAAAATTCTCGCGCCCGTGGACGAGGCCATGCGCGCCAAAGTTTTGCAAGCGTTCGAGCAATATCTGAAAACCATTCCGCAGAGCAAGCGCTTGAGCGCGGTGAGCTATCACGTGAAAGACGTGTGCGCGGTGCGCGGTGTGGGCATCGGCAGCGCGGGCCTGAAAATTTACTCCATCCTGCTCGAAGGCCCGACGCAAACGCTCGAAAACGACATCATCATTTCGATGAAGCAGGCCCAGACCGCAGCCCCGAGCCGCGTCATCACCGATGCTGCGATTCGCAAGGCTTTCGTGCATGACGGCCATCGCACCGTCATGTCGCAGCGCGCGCTGCAAGCCTACTCCGATCCCTGGCTCGGCCATACTGTGTTGGAAGGCAAAGGCCAATTCGTCGCGGAATTTTCGCCGTACACCGGCGATCTTTCTTGGGACGACATCAACAAAACGAGCGACATGCTCGACATGCTCAACTACCTCGGCCAAGCCGTGGCCAAGATTCATTGTGTGTCCGACGACGACAGCGATCACACCCTCGTGCCGTTTTCGATTGAAGCGGCGATCCACGAGTCGCTGCGCGGCCGCGAAGAAAAATTTGTCGAGGCCATGGTGAGTTTCGGCGCGGCGTACGGCGATATTGTGCGCGACGATTATCGCTTGTTCATCGATGCGTTTCGCAATCATATGTTTCCGGGACTGTGATTTATTCTAAACTGCTAATGCGCGCGAAACCACGCGAATCATCATAACTTGAGGTTGCTATGCCCCTCTCATTGTCATTCTGTAAGAACCTTCCCTCGTGCTTGAGCGACAATCTGTTTTGAGAGTTGTTTTGAGTGCTAGGGAAGTTTCTTCCAGAATGACAATCTTGAGGGGCATGGCAAATTTGCAATTGAAAATTTGCCATGCTTTTGTTTAAGGTTGTTTGAAAATGAAAGCCCTCAGCATACGACAACCGTGGGCCTGGGCCGTTGCGCACGCAGGCAAAGACGTGGAGAATCGCAACTGGCACATGCGCTATCACGGCTCGCTCGCGATTCACGCGGCCAAGAGCATGACGCGCGCGCGCTCCGAAGCTTTCCTCCGTTTTTGGAATGAAGGCTTGGAGGAGGAGCACAAGCGCCGGCTTGCTCCTCTCATTGTGCCGCGCAGCGAAGAGTTGCCGCGCGGCGCAATCATCGCCGTGGCCGAGGCGATTGACTGCGTGCACAAAAGCGACTCGCGTTGGTTTGCCGGGCCGCATGGCTTGCTCTTGCGCGACGTGCGCGTTTTGGTTCAACCGATTCCGTGCCGCGGTGCGCTCGGCTTCTTCGAACTGCCTGCGGAGATTGCAGAGTTGATTGCAGCACAGCTTTGAATCGGCGCAAGCCGCAAAGATTTTCTCTAACGGATGAAAGCTGCCAACCGTTGGCTGTCACTTCGAGCGCTCTATAGGTCACACTTTCTCGCAGCTTAATTTTGATGTCATTCTGTAGGAATCTTTTTACTTGCTGGAGATGGCGTCCAGTGCTTAAAAAGATACCTGCTGAATGACATGTGCTGGGAGGAGAAAGTGTAACCCAGATCTTGCTATGATGGCGGAAGAAAATCCGTTGGCCGCTTTTGTCCGTTGGAAATGATTCTTTAAACTCTCCCACCATGACCAATCCCGCCTCTTCTCAACGAGAATCACACGCAATCTGCTTCAATCGCAATGAGCTTGCTGGCGCATTCGGCGATATCGGCACGAGCTTGCCGCTGATCGTCGGCGTTGCGCTCGCGGCCAAGCTCGAAGGCGCGAGCATGCTCATTCTGTTTGGCCTCATGCAAATCATGACGGGCTTGATCTATCGCATGCCCATGCCGGTGCAGCCGCTGAAGGCGATGGCCGCGCTCGTGATCGCGCAGAAAGCGAGCGGCGCGATTCTCTTCGGCGCGGGCCTCGCGATCGGCGTGGTGATGCTCGTGCTCTCGCTCTCCGGACTCGTTGATCGTCTCGCGCGTTTGGTGCCCAAGTGTGTGATTCGCGGCATTCAGTTCGGCCTCGGTTTGCAGCTCGCCACGCTCGCGGTGAGAGACTACGTGCAAGCCGAGGGCGTGATCGGATACGCGCTTGCCACGGCGGCATTCGCGCTCACTGTGCTCCTGCTCGGCAACAAAAAATATCCCGCGGCATTGTTCGTGATCGGCCTCGGACTCGTTTTCACACTGGCCTTTAAGTGGGAGTGGCGCACGGTGGCGCAACAGTTCGAGTTCGGCTTGCCGGTTTTTCATTTGCCGCAGTGGAGCGATATCGTGAGCGGCTTCTTTTTGCTCGCGCTGCCGCAGATTCCGCTGTCGCTCGGCAACTCCGTGCTCGCCACGCGGCAGATTGCCGAAGATTTATTTCCCGAGCGCAAGCTGACGGTGCGCAAGATCAGCTTCACCTACTCATTGATGAATTTGGTTAATCCTTTTTTCGGCGGCATTCCGACTTGCCACGGCTCCGGCGGCATGGCGGGCCATTATGCTTTCGGCGGCCGCACCGGCGGCTCGGTAATGATCTATGGCGCGTTCTATTTGCTGCTCGGACTTTTTTTCGGCAAGGGTTTCGATACGATTATCGGCGTTTTTCCTTTGCCGATCTTGGGCGTGGTGTTGTTGTTCGAAGCGCTCGCGCTGATGCTGCTCCTGCGCGATTTGATTTCTTCTTCGTGGGAATTGCCGATTGCGATCTTGGTGGGCTTGCTCGCGAGCGGCTTGCCGTATGGTTATGTCATCGGCGTGGTGGTTGGCGTCATTCTGGTTTATCTTGCGCGGAGGGGGAGAGCCAATTTCACGAGCAGGTGAGGGACGTTTGTGGTCGCTCCTTATGAACTTTGACGATCAAATTCGGTAATCAAGAACGCGCCCCAGTGCCGTG
>CAYNDW010000135.1:0-11544 GCA_964395375.1 uncultured Cytophagia bacterium | reverse complement strand
CGGAGCATCCGGCCATGGGCTCGATGCTGCTCAACATTGCGGCGAACTGGCTCGGGCTTTCGAACGCGGCCACGCCTTTCGGTTTGAAAGCGATGGAAGAATTGCAGCAGCTCAATCCGAAAAAAGACACGGCGACCAACGGCATGGTGATGTTTTTGGGCATGAACACCTCGAGCATCACGCTGATTCCGGCGACGATTATCGGCGTGCGCGTCTCGCTCAATTCGACGAATCCGTTTGAGATTATCGGCACGACGATCTTCGCGAGCATGTGCGCGACGATTGTCGCGATCACCGTGGCCAAGCTGCTCGGTCGTTTGCGCGTGTTCCGCAAAGACGATCCGAGTCTCGCGGTCGCAGCGGGAAAGGAGGCGTGAGATGGGAGAAATTTTTCGGCAAGTCGTGCAGGCCATCTCGCTTTGGGCGATTCCCACTTTGCTGTTTATCATTCCCGTCGTCGGCATCATTCGCAAAGTGAAAATCTATGAATGTTTTGTGGAAGGCGCGAAGGAAGGTTTCAACGTCGCGATTCGCATCATTCCGTTTCTGGTGGCGATTCTGTTTGCCATCGGCATGTTTCGCACTTCGGGCGCGATGGATTTGTTTATCAAACTGATTTCGCCGATCACCGACTTGCTCGGCATGCCGGCTGAAGCGTTGCCCGTGGCGTTGCTGCGCCCCCTCACCGGCAGCGGCACAATGGGCATTGCGACGGAGTTGATGAAGACGCACGGCCCGGATTCGTTTATTGGCCGACTCGTTTCAACGATGTATGGCAGCACCGAAACGACGTTCTATGTGTTGGCGGTGTATTACGGCTCGGTCGGCATTCAGAAAATTCGCCACTCGCTCGCCGTCGGCTTGATCGCCGATGCCGCGGGTTTGCTCGCCGCGCTGTTCATCTGCAAGCTCGTCTTTGGATGAGCCGGAGCAAAAAGCTTTTGGTATCTTTGACGATTTATATTATACTGTTTCAAGATCAATTGACCATAGCCTCCTCTAATAATAACTGTCATTCTGTAAGAACCTTTTCTCGCACTTGCAACGCCGCTCAAAAAAAGACGGATCTCAGGCACGAGGGAAGTTTCTTACAGAATGACAATTCAGAGGAGGCTTCAATCAACATGCAACCGCAAGCAGCATTGTGAGGACAAAGTTTTGAAGATGAGCACTCTGAGCCGTACACTGATCGCAACTCTCGTCGCGCTCTTCGCCCTCGGCTGCGCCTCGAAAACGAAGGTCGAAAAGAAGGCGCCGGAAACAACGCGCCGCCCGACTTCCACTTCGAGCGCCACCTCTCCCGCGCCGCAAAAGACGAGCGGCTATGATGAATCTTTCGATCCCGCCACGTTGCAGGACTTGCCATTCACGATTCCGCGCCGCACCGAAAAGAAAATGGTGCAATCGCAAACCGCTGTGCCCGTGCCCGCGGACACGACGGCATCGGACACCTCGTGGGTCAACGTGCAAGGCTATCAACTGCAATTGCTCCAAACCGAAAACGGCGCGCAAGCCCGCGAGACCTTGCGCAACGCGATTCTCGATCTCGCCACCGAGGTGACGATTGTGTACGACGCGCCCTATTATAAACTCCGCGCCGGAAAATTTCTTAATCGCTATGACGCCGAACTTTTACAGAGCGTGGCGGACGGCAAGGGTTACGCGAACTCGTGGGTGGTGCGCACGCCGATCAAAGTCCGTGCGTATGAGTTGCTAGAGCAGCATTGAAGTGGCGCGCGACTCGCCGCGCTGCTCTGGGGTTGTCATCCCCGGTTTCCGCAACGCACCTGCAAAGAAAGTCTCCCACTATGACTCTCCGCACCAGCGTTCGTTTTGTTTTCACGGTCGTGCTCCTCTTTGCTCACCTTGCTTGCCGGCGCGCGCATGATCCCGCGCTCGACGCTTTCCAAATTCATCCCGACTTCGAGCTTGAACTTGCGGCCAAAGAGCCGCTCGTGTTCGATCCCGTTGACCTGGAGTTCGACGAGCACGGCCGCGCGTTTGTGATGGAGATGCCGGGCTATCCGTTCATGGCGGAAAAAGGCCGCGTCATTTTGTTGGAGGATAAAAACCGCGACGGCGTTTATGATCAACGCCACGTGTTTTGTGACGGCCTGAATTTCGCGGATGCGATTTTGCCGTATCGCGGCGGGCTGCTCGTGGCCGCGCCGCCCGATCTGATTTTTATCAAAGACACGAACGGCGACAACGTTGCGGACGTGCGCGAAGTGTGGCTCACCGGTTTTGCCGTGGAAAATCCGCAGCACAATTTTAACGGCTTCACGCACGGCCTCGATAATTGGATCTACGGCGCGAACGGCGGCAACTCCGGCAAGGTCTATTGGCCCGGCGATTCGCTCAAGCGCATGCCGCTGCGCGATGATGATTTTCGCATGAATTTTGACGCGAAGAAGTTCGAACGCATCGGCCAATCCGCCGGCGGTTTTGGATTCGCGTTCGATGAATGGGGCCGCGTTTTCGGCACGCACAATCTCGAACACATTTCGCAACTCGTCATGCCCTCGCGTTATCTTTCCGGTTTGCCCTCTTCCCTTTATAACACGCGCCTGCTGATTTCCGATCACGAAGAAGGCGGGCTGGCGCGCATCTTTCCGCTCGGGCCGCAAGAGACGCGCGTGAATCATCCCGAGCAATCGGGCTATTTTTCCGGCGCGTGCGGTGTCACGTTTTATGGCGGCAATAGTTTTCCCCAAGGCTTTAACGGCAACGTGTTCGTCGCGGACGTCGTGCTCAATCTCGTGCATCAAGATGTGCTCTCTCCGCACGGCGCGCGGCTCAAGGCCTCGCGCGGTTTGCAGCGCCAAGATTTTTTGGCGTCGCGCGATCGCGGCTTTCGCCCGGTGAATATGACCGTCGGCCCGGAGGGCGCGCTCTATCTGCTCGATATGCACCGCGACGTGATCGAACATCCCGAATGGATTCCGGATGAGATCGAAAAGAATCTCGATGTGAATGCCGGCAAAGATCAAGGTCGCATCTTTCGCATTACGCCGAAGAACGGTTTGCCGCGCGTGCAGCCGCATTTTGCGCGCAACGATTTGCCCGGCGTCGTCGCGCATTTGGGCCATCGCAACAAATGGTGGCGCGACACCGCGCAGCGGCTTTTAGTCGAGTGGCAAGAGCCCGAGACCGTTGCGCTCGCGCAGAATTTGTTTATGACTTCGACGCAGCCGCTCGCGCGTTTGCATGCGATGTGGACGCTGCACGGTTTGCATGCGTTGCCGGACTCGTTGCTCGCACGCGCTTTAAAAGACGAGCACGCGGGCGTGCGCGAGAACGCGCTGCAAATCGCCGAAGCGCGGCTTTCCTCTAACCAAGAAATCTTTTCCGCCGTGTTGGAATTGGCGAACGATAACGACGCGCGCGTGCGCATGCAAACGGCGCTGGCGTTGAGCACGTGGAATGAGCCGGGCCATGAAGCCAAACAAGCCGCGCTCTTCGCGATTGCGCGGCGGGACGCGGAAGATCCGTGGACGCGCCTCGCACTCTTGTGCGGTGCGAAGGGCGAGCCGTTGCCTCTGCTCACCAAGCTTTTGCTCGATCCGCAAGCCGGCTCGGGCGAAAAAGAATTGCTCGCGTTGCTGGCACGACAAGTGGGCCAGCGCGGCGAAGCAACGGAAGTGGCGGCATTGACGCAAACGCTCGCGGCGAATGCGCACGTTGCCGATTCCGTTGCGACGGCAATGCTCGAAAATTTGGCCACCGGCTTGGAAACGCAAACGCGCGCTTCTTCTTTTAATCGAACAAAAGAAGCCGCTGCGGCGCTCGCGCAACTGTCGCGCAATTCTTCCATCGCCATCGCGCGCGCCGCGTGGCGAGTGGGCAATGCGCTCGGCCTTTCTCCTTCTTCCAAACAAAAAATGCTTTTGCAAGAAGCCGCGCAACACGCGCGCGATACAAATGAATCCACGACTCGTCGCCTTGAATATTTGTCGCTGCTGGAGCTTGCGCCGTTTAAACAACGCGAAGCGGCTCTGTATAAACTACTCGAGGCGCAGCAGCCGCGCGCGTTGCAACTGGCCGCGCTCAAACAACTGAGCGAGATTGAAAAGCAGGGCGTGGGCGAAAAGCTGCTCGCGCGCTGGAAAACGTTAGGCCCGGAAGTGCGCGGCTATGCCGGCGATCTGTTGCTCTTTCGGGAAGAAAATCACCAGCCGCTGCTCGCGGCATTGGAGAGCAAAGAAGTCGCGCTCGGCGAATTGAATTTTCATTTGGAACGTTTGCGCGCGCTGTTGTTTTCGGAAGATGCGGAAGTGAAGCGCCGCGCCGAGGCTTTGATCAACGACGCGGGCGTGGTGACGCGCCAAGCCGCGCTCGAACAAATGCGGCCCGCGCTCGCTTTGCAAGGCAATGCGCAAGTCGGGCGCGAGGCGTACAAAGAACTTTGCGCGAAGTGCCATCGCGTGGGCGAAGAAGGCGAAGAGTTAGGCCCGAACTTGACGGAGATTTTTCGCAAGAGTTCGGAGTCGGTGTTGCACGACATTGTCGATCCGAACGCGGCGGTGGAAACAAAATTTCTCAGCCACGTTCTGCGCACGAAAGACGGCGAATTTCTCACGGGCATCATTGTGAACGAGACGGATGACGAGGTCACCATTTCCGCCGAAGGCGGCGTGCGCAAAACCGTGCGCCGCAATGAGATCGTCGAGCTTTCCGCCACCGGGCTTTCGCAAATGCCCGAAGGTTTGGAAGAGGGCATGTCGCCGCAAAAGATGGCGGATTTGCTGGCGTTTCTGCTGTCGCCGAGGTGAGCGAATTAAAGAACCAAAAATTTTTAAAACAAAAAATCCTGTAAGCGGATTGAACGAATCAAGCGGATACAGCCTTTTGCTTGATCCGTTATCTTCGCCTGCTCCGCTTACAAAATGCTTTGAGGTTGCGGCTCGACCGCGTTAATATCTAAAGAGCCAAATCAGTGCAAAAAAAAAGCAAAGATTTCAACACAGAGAGAACAGAGTAAACAGAGTTCACGAAGAGGAAAAAATTTTCCGGGCATTACCCATTCTGTGTGCTCAGTTTTCTCCGGGTTCATCTTTTGGGTTGGGGCTCGTCCGCCGGGTGTAAGTCAATTTATAAATCGCGACCATGAATTTACGCCGCAAGAAGAAAACTCTATCAGTTCAAACCGAGGACGCGTGGTTGCGCAGCAATGTCCAGGGCCGCCAGGTTTTGAATTTGATCCGCGAGCACGATTCCATCTCCGGTGCCGACTTGGCCACGCGCACGGGCATGCGGCCGGCGGCGATTGCGCGCATTGTGAAAGAGCTTGCGGCGAAGGCGCTCATCAGCAATTCTAGCGCGGGCGAATCCTCTGCGCACCGGGGCAAAAAGCCGGAGTTATGGAGCGTGATTAAGCCGGCGCGATATGCGGTGGGCATCGCTGTCGAGATCGGCGAGATTGCCGCGGTCGTGCTCGATCTCGGCGGCAACCTCGTCGGGCGCAACATTTATAAACGCGCGGTGGTCTCGAATTTTAGCGAAGCCGTGGGGCATATTCGCGAGGCGATTGAAAACATTCTCATGGAATCTGGGATTGCGCGCGAGCGCATCGCGGGCTTGGGACTCGCGGTTTCCGGCGTGGTGGACCCGCGCCGAGGGCTCATTTGTCTCACCGAGGTTTTTTCCCAGCGCAACATTCCGCTGCTCGAGCATTTGCAACCGCATTACGCTTTTCCGCTCGTGGTGGAAAACAACGCGAATGCCGCGGCGCTCGGCGCGAAGTGGTTGGGCAAGAATAACGGCAGCGCCAATTATCTGACGGTGCTCGTGAAGATCGACCGCAACGTGGGCGGTATGGGCGTGGGGTTGGTGCTCAACCACGAATTGTATCGCGGCGCGGCGCATTGCGCCGGCGAATTGAATATTCGCCTGCCCATGCTGGGCGATCTGTTGCGCTCCTTGCGTCCGCAATTTGACAAGGGCGTGGTGCTGCGCGATTACAAAGACGCCATCGAAGTTTTGGATATCGCCATGCTCATCGACGCGGCCCGGCAAAACGATAAAATCGCGCTGGCGTTTTTTGACGCGCTCGGCCACATCATCGGCAAGAGTATCGCCAAGTCCGTGGCGTTGATCAATCCGGAGAAGATCGTGCTCGTGGGCGATATTGCGGAGGTGGGCAAGCACATACTCGAACCGCTGCGCGCCGCGATTACGCCGGAAATTTTGAATCTCGCCGCGGAAGCGTTGGAACTCGAAGCTTCGCCCTATGGCCGCGACGCGGTGGCGATGGGCGCGGCGGCGCTCGTCTGGAACGATTTTTTCAAATTGCCGGAGGGTATGCGCTCCACGCTCATGCCCGCGCGTTGAGCCGTTGCGTTTTTTATCGGCGGCATGCCTAAGATCAAGGGTTGCTGAAAATGCCGCGCGCGCGTTAACTTTTTCAAAGAGCTTTGGCCTATGCCGCGAACCTTCGTCTCTGTCATGGCTGCGTTCACGCAGATTCGGATCTCCGGGTTTGCTCTTCGCGCACGGTTGCGTTTGCGGATTGCGCGCATAACCGTTGTGCTCGCTTTTTTGTTGGGCTGCGGCCAGCGGGTGGATAATTTCTTCGACCGCGAAACTGTCGCGGCCTTGCCGGAGAAAGTGGATTTCAATTTTCACGTCAAGCCGATCTTATCCGACCGCTGCTTCAAATGTCACGGCCCGGACAATAACGCGCGCAAAGCCGGTTTGCGTTTCGACACACGCGAGGGCGCATTCGCCGCATTGGGCGAGAAAAAAGATCATCACGCGATTACGCCCGGCGCGTTGGAGCGCAGCGAAATGTTTCGGCGCATCACTTCGCCCAGTGAAGAAGAACGCATGCCGCCGCCGCGTTCGAATCTCGCGTTGACGGAATATGAAAAAGCGCTGCTCGGCCGTTGGATCGAACAAGGCGCGGAGTGGAAAGCGCATTGGTCGTTTCTTCCCGTGCAGCAGCCCGCGTTGCCGAAAATAAAAAATAGAAATTGGGTGAAGAGCCCGATTGATCATTTCATTCTCGCGCGCCTCGAAAAAGAAAAACTCTTGCCCGCACCCGAGGCTAA
Source organism: uncultured Cytophagia bacterium (assembly GCA_964395375.1). Taxonomy (GTDB): domain Bacteria; phylum Zhuqueibacterota; class Zhuqueibacteria; order Zhuqueibacterales; family Zhuqueibacteraceae; genus JABWAN01. The sequence continues at coordinate 4,495 of CAYNDW010000135.1, read as the reverse complement.
GAAAGAACAGTTGTTGCGTCGCCTCACGTTTGATCTCACCGGCCTTCCGCCCACGCTCGCGGAACTCGATTCCTTTCTCTCCGACGACTCGCCGCAGGCATATGAAAAAACCGTTGCGCGTTTGCTCGCCGCGCCCACGTATGGCGAGCGCATGGCAACCGAATGGCTCGACGTGGCGCGTTATGCGGACACGCACGGTTATCAAGATGATCGCGACCGCGCCATGTCGCCGTGGCGCGATTGGGTGATCGCCGCGTTTAATCGCAACCTCCCCTTCGACCAATTTCTCACCTGGCAACTCGCCGGCGATTTGTTGCCGCACGCGACGTATGAGCAAAAACTCGCGACGGGTTTTCAGCGCAATCACATGCAGAACCAAGAAGGCGGCATTGTCGATGAAGAGTATCGCGTCGAGTATGTCGTCGATCGCACCAACACCACTGCGCTCGCGTTCATGGGCATGACCATGGAGTGCGCGCGTTGTCATGATCACAAGTATGATCCCATCACGCAGCAGGACTATTATCAATTTTATGCCTTCTTCAACAACATCGACGAGGTCGGGCAGATTTCTTACAATGATGAACCCGGCCCCACGTTAACGCTGGCTAACGCGAAAACCGATTCCGTGCTCGCGGCGAGCAATGCGAAGCTGGCGCAGGCTGAAGCGAAGGCGCGCAACTACGCGGCAACGCTCGATGGCCCTTTCACGCGTTGGCAAAAAGAAGCGAGCACGAAGCGCGCGACCACGGCGAGGCCGAAAGGTTTGTTGGCGCATTATTCGTTCGATCGCGTGAATCAAGATCAAGTGACGAATGCCGCGGGCAAGAAGCCGGGCAAGTTGAGCAAAGACCCCGCGCCGAAAATAGTGGAGGGCAAGTACGGCCGCGCGTTGGAATTTGACGGCGATAGCTTTGTTGAAATTTCCGAGTTGAATGAATTGGACCGCGCCACGCCGTTCTCGCTCGGCGCGTGGCTTTATCCCACCAAAGCTTTTGAAGACGGCGCGCTCTTCGCGAAGATGGAAGGCGAAAACACCGGCTCGCGCGGCTTCGATGTCGTGCTCACCGGCAATCGTGTGCGCGTGCGGCTCACGCATCTGTGGGTGGCGAACGCGCTCGTCGTCATCACGCAAGAAACGGTTCCGTTCAATGCTTGGACGCACGTGTTCGTGACCTATGACGGTTCGAGCCGCGCCGAAGGTGTGAAGCTTTATCTCAATGGCAAGCGCGTCGCAGTGGAAGTGCGCCAGGATAATCTCTATCGCACGGTGAAAGTTTCCGGTCTGTTGAGGATCGGCAATCGGGTGTTTGAGCATCAAGGCCTGCGCGAAGCGCGCGTGGATGAAGCCCTCATCTTCAATCGCGCGTTAAGCGGCATTGAAGTCGGGCAGCTTGTGGGATTGCATCCGCTCGCGGAGATTCTCGCGCGCCCGGCGAGTGCGCGCACGGCGGAACAAGAAGCAGACTTGCGCGACTATTATCTTGCCAACTTCAACGCGCAATATCCCGCCCTGCTCGCGGAGTTGCAGCAAGCGCGCGCCGCACAGAATAAAGCGCTCAGCGCGAGCCAACAAGTGATGATCTTGAGCGAGCGCAAAGCGCCGCGCCAAACTTTTGTGCTGCGCCGCGGCGCATATGACGCGCCCACGGATTCGGTGCAAGCCGCAACACCGCCGAGCATCATGGCTTTTGCCGACTCGCTGCCGCGCAATCGTTTGGGCTTGGCGCGCTGGCTGCTCGATCCGCGCCATCCACTCACCGCGCGCGTCACGGTGAATCGCTATTGGCAAATGTTCTTTGGCAAAGGCCTCGTGCGCACGCCCGGCGATTTCGGCAGTCAAGGCGCGCTGCCCACGCATCCGGAATTGTTGGATTGGCTCGCCTCGGAGTTTGTGCGCACGGGTTGGAATATGAAAGCGCTGCACAAGCTGCTCGTGCTGTCGGCGACGTATCGGCAAGCCGCGCAAATGAACGCGGAGCATTTCGAGCGCGATCCGGAAAACGAGTTGCTCGCGCGCGCGCCGCGCCGGCGTTTAACCGCGGAGATGGTGCGCGACCAAGCGCTCGCAGTGAGCGGATTGCTCGTGCCCAAAATCGGCGGGCCGAGTGTGAAGCCCTATCAGCCGCCGGGATTGTGGGAAGAAAAAACTTCGGGCGAGAATAAATATGTGCAAGGCCAGGGCGAAGCATTGTATCGCCGCAGCATGTACACGTTTTGGAAACGCACCGTGCCGCCGCCGATGATGATTACTTTCGACGCCGCGGAAAGAAATTTATGCGCCGTGCAGCGGCAAAGCACGAGCACGCCGTTGCAAGCGTTGGTGCTGTTGAACGATCCGCAAATCCTCGAAGCCGCGCGCGTGCTGGCGCAGCGGCTGCTGGCGGAAGTGGGCAATGACAGCGACGCGCTCCTCACCCGCGCGTTTCGCCAAATCACGTCGCGTTTGCCGAACGAGAAAGAGAAAGAAATTTTGCGCGAGCTTTATCAAACGGAGCGGGAAAAATTTCAACACGACCCAACGAGCGCGCGGGCCTTGCTCCACGTCGGCGAGTATGCGGTGGATGAGAAGAGCGATGCTGCGGCAAGCGCCGCGGGCATGATGTTGATCAGCACGATATTGAATATGAATGAAGCGAGCACGCTGCGCTAGTCTTGTTTCGTAGCCCTGCCCCCTTGTGGGGCAATGAAAATACTTGCACGAGCAGCGGCCCACAAGGGGTCGGCACTCAATGCCGTTTCCTTTGTAGCCCTGCCCCCTTGTGGGGCAATGAAAATATTTGCACGAGCAGCGGCCCACAAGGGGCCGGCACTACAAAAGAACATCGAACGAAGAGCACGAACCATGCACACCTGCGACAATTGCTCCACCACCATTTCGCGCCGCGATTTTTTTAAGAAGACGAGCCTCGGTCTCGGCGCCGCGGCGTTGGCGGCTTTGCTCGATCCTAAGCTGTTGCTCGGCGACACTCGTGCGGCGAGCGATCCGCTTGCCGGCATTTTGCCCGCGCCGCATTTTGCGCCGAAGGCGAAACGCATTATCTATCTCTTCCAAAGCGGCGCGCCTTCGCATCTCGATCTTTTCGATTATAAACCCCTGCTCGAAAAGATGAACGGGCAAGAGTTGCCCGACGCCGTGCGCAAAGGCCAACGCCTCACGGGCATGACGGCGAATCAACGCTCGTTTCCGCTCGCCGGCTCGTCTTTTAAATTTCAGCGGCACGGACAAAGCGGCGCGTGGATCAGCGAGCTGATGCCTTTCACCGCGCAGATCGCGGACGAACTCTGCTTCATCAAATCCATGTACACGGAGGCGATCAATCACGACCCCGCGGTGACGTTCATGCAAACCGGCTCGCAACAACCGGGCAGGCCGAGCATGGGCGCGTGGTTGAGCTATGGCCTCGGCAGCGAGAATCACAACTTGCCCGCGTTCTGCGTGCTGCTCTCGCGCGGCACGGGCCGGCGCAATGATCAACCGCTCTATTCGCGTTTGTGGGGCAACGGCTTCCTGCCTTCGCTGCATCAAGGCGTGCAGTTTCGTTCGGGCCGCGATCCGGTTTTATATTTGAACGATCCGCCGGGCATCAACAACATGGATCGCCGCCGCATGCTCGATCATTTGCGCGAGCTGGAAACTTTGCAATACGAAGCGCTCGGCGATCCGGAAATTCTCAGCCGCATCGAGCAATATGAGATGGCGTATCGCATGCAAACTTCCGTGCCCGAGGCCATGGAGCTTTCGAACGAAGATCCCGCAACGTACGCGCTCTATGGCCCCGATGCGCTCAAGCCCGGCACGTATGCGGCGAATTGTTTGCTCGCGCGGCGCTTGGCCGAACGCGGCGTGCGCTTCATTCAACTGTATCACATGGGCTGGGATCATCACGATAACTTGCCCGCCGCGCTGGCGGGCCAATGCAAGGATGTTGATCAACCTTCCGCCGCCCTCATCCTCGATCTCAAACGCCGCGGCTTACTCGAAGACACGCTCGTGATTTGGGGCGGCGAGTTTGGCCGCACGAGTTATTGCCAAGGCAAGCTCACCAAACAAGTTTACGGCCGCGATCATCATCCGCGTTGCTTCTCGCTCTGGCTGGCCGGCGGCGGCGTGAAGCCGGGCATGACGCTCGGCGAGACCGATGACTTTGGCTATAACATCGTGCAAGCGCCGGTGCACGTGCATGACTTCCAAGCCACGGTGTTGCATCTGCTCGGTCTCGATCATGAAAGGCTCGTGTTCAAACATCAAGGCCGCCGGTTTCGTTTGACCGATGTGCAGGGCAAAGTTGTAAAAGAAGTTCTTGCATAATGAAGGTTCGTCGTCCCGGCCGCTTGTGGGCCGCTGTTTCTGCACGTTTCATTGCCCCACAAGAGGGCAGGGCTACAAATTGTGATCGTCAGCACATTAAACGCAAAGCATTGCTCCGGAAGGAGCTACCATACTCGTTGTGGATTGGTTTGTAACTCCCCTCAAGCTGTCATTCTGGAAGAA
>CAYNDW010000134.1:4778-11585 GCA_964395375.1 uncultured Cytophagia bacterium | reverse complement strand
GCAACTACGAAGCTTTGCGCACGCATTGGCGTTCATTCGCGCAAAAGCTGACCACGGACAATGGCGGCGAAGCAGCATTAGAGTGGCGCGATCGCGCCGTACTCCATTTTGCGCCGCGCGGGATGCAATCTTCCAGCAATACCCAAGTCGCAAGCCGCTTGGAGTTTCTGGTTCAAACCAAAAGCGCGGACCGCAAGAAATGGATCGACATCACCCCCGATCCGGGATTCAAAGAGCAATATCAAACACTCGTGCATGACATTCAAAACCGGCTCCGCCGTTTGGGTTATCAGTTCAATTGAATGAAGGAGGCCGCAATATGCGCCCAACTCGTCTTAAACGCATGCTCGCATGCGCCATCATCCTCTCGTTGAATTATGCCCAGTTCGCGCCGTGCTTTGCCGACGCGCGTAAAAATTCCGACGCGCGCAAGAATAAAGTGCCCGTCGCATTTGTGGGCATCAAATTCGACGATCTCGACGCCGACACGCGGAAACGGGTTTATGACCGCATTTACGAAACGATGAAAAGCGAATCGTCTCTGCAGGTGCTTGCGCCGGAAGACGTGCAGCGGCTGGTCGGCGCGGAAAAGATTTCGGCGCTTTTCGCCCAGCCCGATAGCGCGGCCTTTCGCAGCCTCGCCGAACAATTGCAGGTTCGCTTCGTAATTGCCGGAAGCCTTGCGAATCAAAGCCGTGATCCCAAACGCGTGCTCTTAGTGGGCGAGCTGCGGCGCTTTGACGCCGCGACCAGTCTCTTTCATCGGTTTGAGGTTTTGAAGTATTATGAAAACTTCGGCGTCGAGGTTTTAAAATTTAAAGAAGAGTATGTAAAAACCATGTTGCCGAATAACGCCGAGGGCAAAGGGCCATGGGGCTTGGTGCTATTGGTGGGAATCGCTGTTGCCGGAGTCGTGGCGTTGACCGCGAGCTTTGTCAAAGCCGGAGGCAGCGAAGGCGGGACCGGCGACTCTGGCCCGAAACCATAAAGCTTAGGTTCAACCCCGAGTTTGCATTGCATGCGGTCAAAGCCGCAGTTTGCAAAGCCGCAATGTCTTTTTCAAATCACCAAAACGGTAGGGCAAAATTTTTTGCACGACCGGTTCGGCCACTGGAATTAAGCATAATCGAGGTTTGCTGTTTTGAGGCAGAAATTAAGGTTCTGCCGAAAAACCGTTTGACTTTACAAGCAATTTTTATTAAAGTAACGCGCAACAAAAAGCAGAGGAAGGAAGCATTCAACGCTATTCACAGTGACGTGCAAACTTCTTGAGGCGCGATGATGAAAAGAAAAAATATTTTTGCCGCTCTGGCGCTTGCCATGGCGATCCCGTTTTTAGCGTTTGGCCAGTTAAAACCGCAGAGCAGACCCAGCACGTTCTCGCAGCTTTTGACCCAAGGCCTCTCTGCCCCGAAAGGTTTGATCGGTTTGTTGGGATTGAACTCGAATCGTTTTTCCATGGCGCACAGCTATTCGCTGTCTTATCTCTCGTCCGGCGGCAATGGCTATAGCCAGGGCGTATATTTGAACACGATGAGCTATCAAATCTCGAATCCGCTCTCGTTAGCGCTGCAATGGGGCATGATGAACCAACCCCTGGGCTCGTTTGGCCCGGCACCGCTGTTTCAAAACGGCTTTTTCTTTTCCGGCGCCAATCTCGAGTATAAACCGAGCGACAAATTTTCCGTGGGCTTGCAAATCAGCTCGCAGCCGCAATCGAATTATTACTCGCCGTATTCTTATCGGCTAAGTAGTCCGTACTATAATCGCTTCAATGCGCAAGAGCGCTAAACCAGTTTGAACTATTGATGACTCGCAGGTGTGCGAGTCATTTTTTTATCTACCCGTTTGGAAGGAGTAAGGAGCGTGTCTAACTCTCGCATGGCGACGCCAAATCGTACTCGTAAGCCCGCCACCGGTTCGAGCGGCAGTTCCCCCATGGGCCGGCGCACGAAAGGCAAGGAAGCCAAACCCGCATTCAATCTCAAGCAAACGCTGTTTACCACCGCGTTGTGGGGCCTGGGGATCGTAAACGTAATTTTGATCGTGTCGTTTGTCAGCCGGCATTTTTTCAGTGGCAATGAACCGAGTTTGAATGCCAACACCGACGTGCCCGCAATTCCGGCGGAGAACTTTAAAGTCGAAGTGCTCAACGGCTGCGGCGTAAACGGCTTGGCGAGCAAGTATGCCGTGTTGCTCAAGGAAAACGGCTTCGATCCCGTGAAAACGGAAAACTATGAAGGCGGCCTAACCACGCGCACTTATATCATCGACCGCCTTTCTGAAAAAATGGTCAATGGTTTGAAAATGGCTGATGCGCTCGGCCTGTCACGAGATTACGTTTCTTATAAAGCGGATGCGCAGCGCATGGTCGCCGTAAGCCTGATTCTAGGGCAAGATTACAAAACTATTCCTGCCAATCCCAAGTAAGTTCCTCTCTCACTTTTCCTCGCTGTGAATTTTTCAACCCGACGGTTGGCGATCGCAACCGGGACGCTGGTGTGGAGTTGTTTATACAACTTCGTCGCGCTCCCGGTGCTCTTCTTTTTTATACATGTGCTGTCTTGGTGGCCGGCGCGCTCGGGAACTCTCCTCAAAATTCGGAACGGTGTGCGCGACCGCAAAGATTGGCTTTCCGATTTGCGCGCGCAACTGCAGCCTTTTTCCACAACTCCACTCCGCGTGTGGATTCACGCCGCTTCGATGGGTGAATGCGAACAAGCCCAAGCGCTCTTGCGCGAGATCGGCGCGCGTTTTCCTCAAGCCGTGCGCGTGCTGACCATTTTTTCGCCGAGCGCGATGCGACACCTCACGCGGTCAAATTTTCCCGCGGAAGTTATTTGCTACTTGCCGTTTGATAGCTGGCCGCAAGTCCGAAAATTTTATGACACGGTGCAACCGCGCGTTGGCATTGTGATTCGTCATGATTATTGGCCGAATTTTATGTGGCAGGCGAAACGACGCGGAATGCCATTGCTGTTAGCCAATGCGAGTGTCAGCGCGAACGCCAATTCTTTTCGCCACAAACCGCTCGTGCGCCATTTCAATCGCGAAGTGCTAGCGCAGTTCGACGTATCGCCGCGGTGTCTTCTGCCGCTGCGGAAAACTTGCGGCCGCTGTTGCGTTATCCCGAGCGTTTGCGCATTCTCGGTGACACGCGTTTCGAGCAAGTCGTACATCGCGTGCAACACGCCGCGCCGCAAAATATTTTGCCGCAAGCTTGGCGCGAAAAAGAGCTTCACCTCGTCGCGGGCAGCACCTGGCCCTCGGACGAGGCTGTGCTCATTCCCGCATTCGCCGCGGTGCAGCAACGGCTTCCACATTTGCGCATGATACTCGTGCCGCACGAACCCACGGAAGCGCATTTACAAAATGCCGAGCGCTTGTTGCAAGAGCATCTGCTATCCTCCGTTCGCCTTTCACATGCGCACACGCACGAGCCGGCCGCCGTGCTATTGGTCGATCGCATCGGTGTGCTGGCAGAGCTTTATGGCGCGGGCCAGATTGCATTTGTCGGCGGAGGTTTCGGGCCGGGCGTGCATAGCGTGCTTGAAGCCGCGGCGCACGGCGTGCCCGTATTCTTTGGGCCGCGCCACCACAACTCCGCGGAAGCCGTCGAGTTGTCGCAAAAAGATTTCGGCAAGATGATTTCGAACCAAGAAGACTGTGAGCGCGAGATGCAGCGGTTGTGGTTAAATGAAACGCTGCGACAAGAACAAGGCCGACGCTGCCGCGCTTTTGTTGAACAAAAAACCGGCGCCGCACACGCGATGGTTTCGTTGCTAACTTCGAGCCTTCTGCGTATTGATTTTTAACTCCCGCGGCCGCGCCACTTTTTTGACCGCCGTTCCGAGGAATCCTTTTTAGCTCTGTGCGAAAACTCCAGCACTTAAAAAAATCTCCGGAGTGAACCAGTAAAACTCCCTTCGAGTTTGGATTATGTCCGCGCAATCTGCAACAATAACTTCTCTCCCGGCTCCGGTGAGTTTAGCAAAAACGGAAACGCTGCCGGGCCTCTCCCCCGGCAAACAAGAGCGCGGACAACATCTTTTGCATCTCTCGCAAATTTTCAACGCACTCGCCTATGCCTGCCTTGCGGATCATGTGCTCACGCTTTATGCTTTGAAGCTCGGCGCGGGCGCGTTGTACGTCGGCTTTCTTTCTTCGCTCGTGCATCTCACGATGTTCCTCGGCGTGCTCGGCAAACGCATCGCGGAAAAGCGCGGCCCGGTTTATGTCTATGGCATAAGCTGGATGTTGCGTTATTTGTTCGCGGGCCTCATGGCGCTCGCGCCGTTCGCCGCGGTTAGGTTCGGCGTGCAAGCGGGCTTGGCCGTTTTGCTTATGGGCGCGTTGCTTTTTTTCTCCTTCCGCGCCATCGGCAACAATGCCAACACCCTCATCGTCGCGCGCATTGCCGCGCCCTATCAACGCGGGCATTTGGTGGCGACCCAGTTCACGATCTTCTATATTGGCAGCGTGCTCATTCTGCTCGCGTTCGGTTTGTTGCTCGGGCGCTCCGCTCCGCTCTGGCGGTTTCAAGCCTTCATCGTATTCGGCGTCCTCATGGGCGCCATCTCGGGCTTCATCGCGTTGCGTATTCCGGAAATTGTCGAGCCGAAAGCGCAAAAGCCCGTGACCCTCCGCCAAATGTACACGCTCTTTGCGCACACGCCGGCGTTGCGCAATTTTTTGTTCTCCGGAATGATCACGCGCGCCGTTGTCGCCGCGGCTATTCCCTTTCTGGTCGTAAGTATGCGACTCGGCGCGGGCTGGTCCGAAGATCGCATTTTGCTGCTCGTTATTTTCCTCAGCCTGGGCAATGTGCTCGCCTCGTTTTTCAATCGCATGTATCTCGATCGCCTCGGCGCTCGGCCCATGATGATTCTGTATGTCATGTGTCTGTGCGTCGCGTTGTTCGCGTGGGTGCTCACGCCCGGCACGAGTATAGTTTATATCGCCCTCAACTTTCTCCTCTTTGGGTTAGTCTCGCCCGGTTTCACCAGCGCGCAAGTGCCCTATCTCTTCAATTGGGTGCGGCCGCGCGAGCAATATGCCGCCTCGCTGTTTTCGGAAATCGCCATGGGCTTTGCCGCGTTTAACGGCGCATTCATCGGCGGCGTGCTGATAAGCAAATTTCAAAGCGCGATGCCCGCAGGCTTAACGCCGTTTCGGTGGTACTTCGGCATGCTCGCGGTGCTCGCGCTGGCTGCGGTTTTATTAACGCAACGCCTCTCGCGCTCGCGCGACCGCAGACTGCGCGAAGTGTTGAATATCTTCTTCTCCCCACGCGATCTCATGGCGCTTTTTTACCTGAGCAATCTCGCCTCGCGTTTGACCGAGGAAGAAGAAGTCGAAGCCCTCGATCGCATCGGCGAACTAGGGTCGCAATTGAGCGAAAAAGAATTGCTCGAAGGCTTGGCCTCGCCGCGTTTGGTCGTGCGCGGGGATGCGCTGCACGCCTTGCGCAGTGTTCCCCCCACGCCCGCGATTGCGCGCGCGTTGATGGATGAAGTTCAATCTCACGAATTTACCACCGCGTACCTCGCCGCGGATTTGCTTGGCGTCTATGGCGTGCGCGAAGCTATTCCTTTATTGCGCGCTTCGCTGCGTTCGGAAGATTTGTTCTTGCAAAGTAAAGCCATACTCGCTCTCGGCCGCATGCGCGATGAAGATTCATACCCGGCCCTTCTCCAAATCTTCCGCAGCACCGACAACCCGCGCCTGCTCATTCACAGCATGAACGCCTTCGGTTTTTTTGGAAAAACGGAGTCGATTAAAGAAATTCTACAACGGTTGCCGGAATTTGAAACCACCACCGTGCGCGGCGAAGCTTTTCTCTCGCTCGCGGATTTGTGCGGCACCGGCGAAGAATTTTACAGCGACTATAAAGCCTACTTGCTTGATCCCAATATCGGCGCAAGCATTCTGCTCGACCTCGCAGAAAAGCAGCGCGCGCCTTTGCGCCGACAAGCCGCGGTGGAAATCGCGCGCGCCTATTCGCTAGACGCAGCAACTTTCAAAGCCGCGCTGCTGTCTTTCTGCCGCGCGGTTTCATGCGAGCCGCGCATGCAAGAAATCCTGCGCGCGTTCGAAGAATATTTGCGCGACGAAAAGCAGGCGTTGGAGCAAGAGCTCCGCTTCTGTCTCGCGTATTATTGTTTGGCGATGGGGTTGCGGGAGGAGTGAAGTAACATGCGAGGATGATCTCGATAGGAATGCCCCCAGCAATGATGTCATTCAGCAGAAATCTTTTTAAGCGCCGGCATTGTAGCTTCAAGCGAAAAGTTTTTTTGTTGGGCCTGTGCTCCAGCAACCGGTCTTCTCCGTTTGCTCCTCTAACCGACTTTCTTCGTGCGAGGTGACTCAAAGCCTAGCTAATCATCGCGTCACCGAATCGATATTTTCAAGCGACCTCTCCTGCAAAGGAGTCTTGTATCATCATCCCTCTTCGCTTTCCTCCAGCTCCACCTTATCATAAACCTCCGCCAGCGGCAACACCGCCTCGACCGATACGAGTTTGATGCTTGCAGCCATGTCGTCAATTTCAAATAGCGACCAACTCGCGTCCGGCTGCTTGACGTAATGCTCCACGCGGCAACGATCCTGCGCCACCAACAGATACTCGCGCAAAAAAGTGATGCGGCGATAATGCTCGAACTTCTTGCCGCGATCATACGGCTCCGTCGAAGGCGAGAGCACTTCCACAAGCAGAGTCGGATTCAGCAAGATGTCTTCGAACTCGTCGTCAAACTCCGGCTCGCCGCACACCACCGTAACGTCGGGATAAGTATACAAGCCCGTGCG
>CAYNDW010000134.1:0-4768 GCA_964395375.1 uncultured Cytophagia bacterium | reverse complement strand
GGCGCTTGACCTTTACTTTCATGTCGCTCGGATAAACCTGGCAGCGGCTTTTCTTGAGTTGCGTTCCAAGCTCGCGAACCAAGTTTCCCACAATCAAATTGTGTTTCTGACTCGCTCCCGCCATCGCGAATACTTCGCCGTTGAAATACTCGCTCTTGAACTCGGCCTTGCGCTCTTGCGCGACATATTCCTCCGGCGTCAATTTTATAAGGGAGATTACTTGTGCTTGCATGACCTTGCTCTCCTGATTTTTTCGTTAGTCTAGTTCAAATTAGATTTGTGCTCAAAAAGAAAAAAGATACACCACGAAGCCACAAAGACGCACAGAGAGAAGAAAAATTCAACACAAAGAAACTCTGTGCTCCTTCGTGCCTTCGTGTTGAAAGGCTTTGGGGGTGCGGCTCGTTCGCGTTGTGATTCATTCAGCGCCAAACCTCACTTCATCCCCACCTCCACCTTCCGGTTCTTCACGTACTTCTCCGCCCATTCGAACATCTCCGCCAGCGTGTGCAGCACAGACTCGCGCGCGACGTAGCCGTGGCTTTCGTGCGGCAAGAGCACCAAACGCGCGGTGGCGCCGTTGCCTTTGAGCGCTTGATACAGCCGCTCCGATTGCATCGTGTGCGTGCCCGGATTGTTGTCCGCCTCGCCGTGAATGAGCAGAATCGGCTCGTTGATCTTGTGCGCGTGCGTGAACGGCGAAACCTTCATGTACGTCTCCGGCGCTTCCCAAAACGAGCGGCGCTCGCTTTGAAAACCGAACGGCGTGAGCGAGCGATTGTACGCGCCGCTGCGCGCAATCCCGGCGGCGAACAAATCCGAATGCGCGAGCAAGTTTGCCGTCATGAACGCGCCATAACTGTGGCCCGAAATGCAAACCCGATTGCGATCAATCACGCCCATCTCGTCGAGTTTGTCAATTGCCGCTTGCCCCGCGCCGACGATTTGTTCGACGAAGGTGTTGTTCATGGTTTCAGGATCGCCCACCACCGGCATGGTCGCGTCCAGCAACACCGCATAGCCTTGCGTGAGAAAGAAGAGCATCGAGGTGCCGCGCAAAAATGTGAATGTATGCGGCGAGCCGCGCACTTGTCCGGCAGTCGCGGGATCGGAGTATTCGAGCGGATACGCCCAAATGAGCAGCGGCAGCTTTTCACCCGGTTGATGATTCGGCGGCAAATACAACGTGCCCGAAAGCGGCACGCCGTCACTGCGCTGATATGTGATCAACTCTTTCTTCAAGCCTGTGAACTGCGGTGTGGGATCTTTGAAAGCCGTCAGCGTCGTGCGGTTCTGCTTTTTAAGATCGGCCAAAAAGAAATTCGGCGGCTCGGTTTTGGATTCATAGCGCGTGATGATCGTGTTGTTGTTCTTGCCTGCGAACGCGATGAACTGCTCATAAGCAGTCGCGCTCGAATGAAAGAGTCTTTCCTTCTTCAAAGTTTTGAGATTGAAGCGATCCAATGCCGGACGCTCGCCCTCGGGCGAAGCGCCGCGGGCGTTGAAGAAAATTTCATCGCCTTCTTGCCGGAGCACGCTTACGCCGTCGGGCCGCGTCTCATAAACCGGCCGGCCCGGATCATTGTAATCATCATTCACGCTGAGATCGAAAATCACTTTGCGCGATTTCTCCGGCTTGGTGAGATTGACGAACGCAGTGGTGCGCCAACGCCGGTCGCGGTCGTACTCGCTCAACAAAACTTCATGCGCGCGCGCCGTGGAATTGATGCCGGCATAACGCTGCTGCAACTTCAAAACTTCTTCCGCAGCATTCGCAAACGGCGCAGCGAGCCGCATCAACTTATCACGATGCTCGACTTTCTTGAGCGGATCGCCGCCGTCCAAAGCTTCCACCCACAACAAAGTGGACGGCTGCAAAGCTTGCCATTGCACGCTGCGCGGTCCGGTATGCACACCCTGCGTGGGAATTTCATCCGAGATTGGATGCTCGGCAATCGTAGCGACGAGATTGCCCTCGCGATCCCACACTTCCACCGTGCGCGTGAAATAAGAATACGGCACACGATACGAGAACGGCTTCTTCAACTTGGAAACGAGCACATACTTTTCATCCGGCGAAAACGAGGCGCCCATAATCAAGCCCGGCGCGCCGAGCTTCTGCACTTCGTTCGTGCTCACATTGACGACCGCAAGCTGCGTAGTCGCGTGATATTCAAACAAGGCTTCATCATGCGGATTGCGCAGCAGATCTTGAAACGTCATCACCTTCGAAAATTTTCCCGCGGTCTCTTCCACAATCGGGCCGAAAGGAACGCGCGGCTCTTGCGGCGCCGGGCCGCGATTTTCAGGAATAAGCTGCACGAACAAACGCGCGTTGTCATTCATCCAAGCGAAAGCGGAAGAGAGCACGTCGTTCACGCGCAAGTTTTCGAGCTCGCGCGCTTGGCCGGTTTTCGTATCTGCCACCCACAGTTCAACGCCGTCTTCCACATCACGCGTGAACGCGAGCTTCGCGCCGTCATACGACCAGCTCGGAACGCCGATGCGCGCCTCTTGCGGCAACGCGATATTCACCACGCGATTCGGCTGCAGCCATTTGATCGACAAGCCGACATATTCCGTCAAGCGCTGTCGGGCATTCAATTGTGGGTCAATGCGCACGCCGCCGAGTTTGAGCACGGGCCGGGCAAGTAACACAATCGAAGGATGCGGGCGATATTCCACAAAGAGCATGGCCTCGCCGCGCGGACTCACGATTGTGAACGGCGTGGGCGGCGCGTCGAGAATGTCGATCACTTCTTGCGGCGGAAGTTTGTAGGGTGTCTGCGCGAAAGTGGTCATGGCGAGGAGTAGAATTGCGGCGAGGATTAGATAAAATTTCATGAGAGTGACTCCTGAAAGGAGATGTTACTTTTTGAGCTGCATGGACTGCATGCTTTGCAGCCAAATATAGAGACGCACCATGCGCGTATTGAAGACGTACTCGCCTTGAACATCGCCGGAGCGAATGACTTTCAAGGCTTTCATCTTTTGCAGAAAGTTGTCGAATTTTCTTTTCTCTGTATCGGTCAAATCAGAAACGACCTCCGCGCGCCTGAAGCTCATCGCCGTCGGCTCCATTTGCGCGATCTTGGCAAGAATCGAATGATAGTCGGCGCTGCGCAGCGCTTTGTAGACTTGTTGATCGACAAATTTTTTCCCCACCTCGTCGGCGGCCTGAAGCACGGCTTGAAATGCCTCTTCCCTGGAAATAATACCGTCCTGATCATCAATCCAAAAAGCCGCGTCACCAACCAAATGCATAATTTTAGGAAACCCCGCAGAATACTCCGTAAGAATTTTCATGGCTTCCGGCTGAATGCGTATGCTCACACTGCCAAAAGCTTTGGTAAAGAAATCATCCATCTCCTTGGGCCGCATCGGCTCGATCTCGACAATATCAAAAATGCGCTCCACCGGCTGATGCTGGCCAATCATTTCACGTCGCCGTTCTTCGACGCCGCACAGCATGAGCAATAAGGGCAGCGGCGTTCGTGACAACGCATTCGTATCCACCAGCGCTTTGAGAAAGTGCGCGAACTTGGGATTCGCAGTGATACCATTGATTTCATCAAGCACGAGGAAGATGCCTTTGATTCCGGTTTCCTGCAAACGATTCATCACCTCTTGCATAAAAGGGAGAAGCCCGGAGGCCACCGCGGGCGCGTCTTTTTTGAGCGCATCGGCATGGAGAGTAAAGCCGAACAAAGATTGTTCACCGATATACTTGGCCAACCATTGACGAAGCTTTTCCTTCCGCGAAGGATTAAAAGCGCCGGAACGCAAAGTCGCTTCCAAAATGGCTGCGCCGACGTCGGCTAAAGTTTCTGCGGCTCCCAATGGCGCATAAATCCCGTGCAGATGATTCCGCTCTTCCGCAAGCGCTTGTGCGAAGCCGGCTATTGAACTTTTTCCGATGCCATATTCACCTTGAACATACATAGCAACTGGCTTGCCCGCTTCTACCGGGCCAACGCCTCTGGCCATGATATGGTCGATCTGCATTTGGCGTCCTACGAATAGTTCCACCGGCACAGGCTGACCTGGGTTAAAGGGGCTTTTTCCTTTTGATGTAAGAGCCATTTCATTTTTCTTTTCTTAAAGTTGTTACAGGCCGATTCCAAATTCTGCCGCCGGCCGTTTCATTTTCGCCCGACATGCTGGAGCCTCACCATGACTTGCCATGCACCGGCGCGAACGGATCCGCGGCGTATTCGTTTTCTTTGCTGCGCTCGGCGATGCTCTGCTCCCAATTCGCCGGCAGCTCCATCACGTGGTTGCATTTCTGGCACGTGCGGCGCTCGGGCGAAGAGTAGAAGTTGCGCATGACCATCGGAAATTGCTTCACGATGTCTTCGAGGAAGAAATACTCTTCATAAAGCAGATGGCCGCATTGCTCGCAGAAATAGAGAAAGCCGTCGTTCTCGCCCGGCGCGCGGTGCTTCTCGATGATCAAGCCATACGTGTTTGCAAAACGCTGCGGCGAGTGCGGCACCTTCGGCGGAATCAAAAACATCTCGCCTTCGCGCACGTCCACGGTCCAATGCTTTCCGTCTTGATAGAGTTTGATTCTGATGTCGCCCTTGAGCTGCAAGAACAATTCTTCGCTTTCGTTGTAATGATAATCCTTTCGCGAGTTCGGCCCGCCGGACACCATCACGATGAAATTGTCGTTGCCCTTGAAATTGTTTACATACGCACCCGGCGGAAGGAGGCGGTGCTTGTTGATTTCGCCCCAGCCCATGAGGATAAGGGCATGCAGGGCTTT
>CAYNDW010000133.1:0-11587 GCA_964395375.1 uncultured Cytophagia bacterium | reverse complement strand
GGCGCGCTCGGCGTCGATCTTCCGGGCGGTTCTGCGAAGTTGGCAATAGAGTCGTTCCTTGGGTTAAATGAAGTGCGGCGAGTTTAAAGCTTGCTCCACAAAGAAGCAAGTTTTATCTTGGCCGGAACAAGTTTGCGCGCGGCACAGTTGAATTGGCACCAAACAAATAAGCCAACACGAGCACGAGTTTGATTATGATGATGACGATGTGGTTAGCGCTTAGAAGAATATCGCTAGCGCGGTTCGAGAAGAAGAATAAGCGGGCAAACGTTTTCGAACATGCCCTGCTCGGCATGATGCTAATGACCGCGTTTGTGGTTTCCGGCCAAGAAACGCGGCCCGAGGCCCCGGTGAAAACGAACGGCGCGGATTCCGTGGCCGCGGTGTTGCGCGGCGAGACCGAAGAGGAACGCATGTATTGGCTGCGGCGCCGCGCCTTTGTCGAGAGCGTGTTCGAACAAGCGACTTTTAGCTTCGGCGATAGCACACTGTCTTTTCACTTTGCCCTCACTGCGGGGCAGCTTGGGCTGGATAAACAAGCGCTTTCTAAAATTTCTCCTCGACAAGATTACATCGGCGACAGATTGCGCGGCCAACAAAGCGGCTCGCAAGCGCTCTTCAATGTGGGCGACCTCATTGGGAAAGGCCTGAAGTACTTGGCCGGCAAAGTCGGCGCGAGCAAAGGCGTGGTGTCGCCGTGGACGATTTTGCCTTCCGAAACTGAAATTCGCGTGATGAACGTGTTGTGGCAAAAAGGGGAAGTGACGTCGGCAAACATCTATGCCCAGCTAGACAGCGCGAAGCTGCATTATAAAGAAGTGAATACGATTTTGGAAAACATGGTGGGACGCGGCTTGGTCGAGCGCACGCAGGTTTCGCCCAGCAACGAGTTTACAATTTGGGGCGCATTCGCGATTGAGATGAGCGGCTTGAACGCGAAGAATCGCGAGTACGTCTATCGCCCGCGCGCCAGCCGCGAGTTGATGACGACATATTTAGACGCCTCGGCGTTTGCACGACCTCAGCCGCAATCGCCCACGGAAATTATGATGCAGCAGCACTTGCGCAAGCTGTTGGCGTTGATTGCAAATGAAAGCGCGGGGCTTTAGCTCGTTTTTTTCCGCCTTGATTTTTGCTCAAGTTTACTGCCGCGATTTTATTTTGAGCAACTCTCCCCCACCGAACACCCGCCTTCAAAATCATCCGCAGGAAATGAGACGGTCAAGAAGCCGTAGAGATCGCGCCGCTTCGAATTATATGCCGTGATCGTCAAGTTGTGCCGTCCGCGGCGTTTCGGCGAGCAATATTCGACGAGATAGCGGCTCTTGATGCTGTTTAGAATGCTCGTTGCGATCTCTGCAAACTTGACTTCCATCTCCTTGTTGCTATCGGCGTAAGCGAATCCGTCTTGGCCGAATGCGCTCAAAAGTTTTTGGTCAATCTCAACGCCTAAGCCAATCGTGTAAGCCGATAATGCCGGCCCGCGCGTAGCAATGGCGTTTTGCGCTTCTTTCGTTGAGCGGCGCGCGGCGCGGTCGGTGCCGTCGGTGAAGACCACCAGCGAACCGTGCGACACAAATGGCGGCTTCAGCTTTTGCGTTTCTTTTTTGAGTAGATCAAGCCCCTGAATCACGGCGCCGTTCAAATTAGTGGAATAGTCGCGGCTCAATTCCACGGAGATGGCATCGGCCGCGTCCAACATGCGGCTCGTGTCCGGGGTGAACTCCATCAAGCTGTTGATCTGCTCGCCGCCATCAAACCAATAGATTGCCAACTTCAAATTAGCGCGAGCTTCATCACGAAACAGGGTGTTGATAAATTTTTTTGTCGCGCTGCGCAGTTCAGGCAACTTGTGCTGGATTACGCTGCCGCTCAAATCGAGCAAGAGCAACGTGCTCATATGAAAATTGGGCGGGCGATTTTGCACGCGGAAAGAGCTTTCCGTGAAAGAAATTTTCGAACTATCTTCGGCTAGCTCGAAATCTTCGCAGACCAAAGCCGTAACCGGCGCTTTCTCGAGGGATTCAGTAACGATTTTCACGATAACCGCGACTTTCGCCGGCGGAAGCGTGAGCGCGTTTTCATGGGTGAGAATAAGACCGCGCTTGTCTTTGGCGATTTCATAAACGCCTTGTAGCGCAGTATTGTCGTCAGAGTCGGTTGGAGAATTCGTACGATCGGGTAAAGTACAGGAGCTGAGCAGCCACAATCCCAACAGCAATGCCGAACTCGATTTTGCCGGAAAAAATCGCATCTTCGCCATATGCACTCCCGAGATGTGGTCAAGACTTCAGCCGATTGGGGTATGCCTATACGAGGCTACTGTACCGACGGAGTGCAAAATTGCGGAGGCGAGAGCAGGGAATGGCTAGCGCAACGTGAGCGCGCAAGTGGATTGTTGTGCGTGGGGCGCGATCGCATCGCGCGTTGGTTTAGAATTGAATCCGAAACGCGATGAGAGGAAACGCCGTATTCTGTTGACGCGGGTCAATGTTTTCGTATTTGGAGAGATCGACCACCCAGCGCGCGATCAAGGTTCCCATTACGGCGCCGGTGAGCACATCAGTGAAGTAATGTTTGTCCGCGCTGATGCGCATCACGCCGGTGAGCGTGGCTGCGAGATACACGCCCCATACTTCGGCTTCCCTCAGGCTCTTGCCCTGAAAACGTTCCAGCATGCGATGATGAAAAGAAGCGGAAGCAAACGCCGCGGAAGAATGACCGGAAAAAAAAGAGACATTGGCGCGTTCGGGATGCCCGTCGCGATACAGCGGCGCGGAAAAATTTCGATAGGCCACCCAGGGCCGATGCCGTTGCGCGAGAAACTTGGCCGCGTGCGTTACGAGCAAAGTCGCGCTGTGCGCTTCGAGATAGGACATAAAAAAACGCGCGTCGCTAAATGCCGCAAACGGTTGGTGGAATTGATACGTGGGCTCGTTTTTCCTAGGAAAGAAGAGCAGCGGATAGAGGATGAGCGCATTGCGCAGATGATCGCTAATTGCCGCGGGGAGCTTTTCATGATTTTGAAAGAGGCGATTATGGAACACCTCGCGCGCGGCGGCGTCGAGAGGATTTTTCCAGCCGCGCTCGTGTTCGCGAAAAGAAGAGTCGGGGCGATAAAATTCGGCTTCCAGCCATAACGTGAGCGGCAGGCCGGAGACGAGCGCGCTTTCGAACTCATTTAACCGCAGCCGATGTTCGCGCTCTTGTGCAAAAGCAGACCCCACGAGCGAACAATTTAGCAAGAGGATGGTGAAAGTTTTCCACATGGGCCTCGCCCTCGCAAACTTTAATGAAGATTGGCTGGAGATTGTGCCGCCGGAGTTTCGCATGCGGCAGAGCCATCCGAGCTGATGATGCCGAACAAGCGATTCACACCGCAGCGTTTGGTGACGAGATTGAATGCAACCATGCTGATGAACGTCAGGCCCATGAGCACGGCGAGCCACGTAATCTTCCACGCAACCAATGCCAAAATCACGAACGGCGCGGGAATCAGCAGCAAGCCGGCATAATGCGTTTTCAGCGAGAAAACCAAGGCGCACATGAGCAACACCGTCCCGCACATGCCGATGAGCAGCGCGGAAATTTTAACGGCGCTCAAAGAAAAGCCGAGAGGCGGAAACGCCATTGCGGTTAAAAGCAGCAGCGCCATGGCGGCAAAATAACGCGTGGGCAAATCGCCCCCGCGAATGCCGACGTTGATCGGCATTTCAAAAACCGGTTTGGAAAATTCGACGACATTGGAAGTTTCAGACATATCAGCCTCGAAGGTTTAATTCGTTTTGCGGAAGCAAGCTGCGGTGTTTGAGCAACTAATCATCATCATCCGTGGCTTCGCTCGCTTTGGTCTTTGCGTTTTTCATGCCTTTCAAAGACACGTATTCCACACCGCTGATAAAGTCTTTGCCGTTTTCTTGCAAAGCCAGGAGCAGCGCAGTAGAAGAGATTTCTTTGGGAATACGGCCGACATATTCGATCGTGGTGGGGCCGGCCCCGGAGGATTGCGCATTTGCCAGTTGCCATTTCCCACCCTGCTCCGCGAGCACTTTGTCGGCATGATTCTGGGCCGCGGTCGCATTTGAGGTTGCAATGATCAAAGCCGCATTCGGCTTCTTCTTCTCTTTTGCCGAAGACAGCTCCGCCCATTGCCGCAGACGCAATTGCCGCTCGAAAGCTTGTTCCACGCGGGTCATAGCTGTCGCAGAATTTTGCTCATAAGCTAGCTGCGCGGCTTTCTTGTTGCCCTTGAACGCGCCCGCGCCTTCACGCAGCGCCTGGCCAAATTTGAATTTCCACAAGAGAAACATGGTGAGCGACATCACGACAGAGAGCCAGACGGCAATGAGATAAGCGCCAAAGCCGCACGACATTCCAAGCGCAACGGAGATAAAAACGTACACGGCGTCTTTCGTATCTTTCAGCGTGTTGCGGAAACGCACCGCGGCAACGACGCCGACGAGACTAAATGCGCGCGCGGTTACGTCGCCCACAACGAACATGACGCCGGTGACGACCATCGTGAGCACCACGATCGTTTGCACCAACGAAGGGTCGTACTCTTCCTCGGCTTTCGAGATCGTATAAACCCAGGCCACGGGCAGCGCAAAGATGAAGGACAACAGCAACGCGAAGAGCACCGTGATCAGCTCATCAAAATTCTTCCAATAATCAAACGCGTTTTGAATGAGCTGATTGATCTTGGCGAATTTTTCCAGATTATACTGCGAGGCCAGCTCGCTTAGAAGTTGGGCCGCGAGAAAAATAAAGAAGAATAACAGGGCGTAGTAAATTACTACTCGGCTAGGACGCTGCGCGGAAGTGTTGCGGGTTGCCGCTTCGTTCATCTCCTCCTCCGTTTTGCAAAAAAAGATCACCTGCTCGGTTTGAAATACGGCGGCAAGCTAACCAATTTGCCGAGAAGATGCAAATGGTTCGTGGCCGTGAAAATCACGAGGAGACTGGCTTTTTACCTACCACTTCTTGCGGAAGAGATCGGGCGTGGCCATTGGTATGAACCGCAATCTGCGGCGTCTTTTCGGGTTGAAGCACGGGCGCGGCGGCGGCTCGTGCGGCCTCCTTGCGCCGCAAAAAGATCGAAATAATGATCGCCCCTGCGAGAATACAGCCAATGACTAGCAATGAAAGAAACGTGGGGATTTTATAAAGCTCGACGATGAGCATCTTCACTGCGACGAAGAACAAGATTAAAATAATGCCGGGTTTGAGATAATGAAACTGGTCGGCGATGCCGGCAAGCAAAAAGTATAAAGCGCGCAAGCCCATGATGGCAAAAATATTCGAGGTGTAGACGATGAACGGATCGTGAGAGATGGCAAAAATCGCGGGAATGGAATCCAGCGCGAAAATCAAATCCGAGCTTTCGACCACGATCACGACCAGCAGCAGAGGCGTGGCCATCAAACGTCGGGCATGATCACGAATGAAAAATTTGTCGTTGTGATATTCGGTAGTGACCGGCATGAACCGCCGGAACAGCCGCAGCAACGGATTGTCATTGGGATTGAAACTGCCGCTATCCAAGAAGATCATCTTCACCACGGTCAACATCAGCATGCCGCCGAAGACATAGGTCATCCAATGAAATTCCTTGATCAAAGCCGCACCCGCGAAAATCAACACGCCGCGCATGACCAACGCGCCGAGAATACCCCATTTTAAAACGCGCGGTTGTTGCGTAGGGCTGACTTTGAAGTAACTAAAGATGATGATGAACACAAAAATATTGTCGACGCTCAAGGATTTCTCAATCAAATATCCCGCGAGAAATTCGCCGGCGGCCTCCGCGCCGAGGGTTTGATGAATGGCGACGTTGAACAACAACGCCGACACGATCCAGAGCGCAGACCAAATTGCCGCCTCTTTCAGCGAAAGCGTGTGTGACTTGCGATTGAAAACACCCAGATCCAACAGCATCATCGTGACAATGAACAGCCCGAAGGCGCTCCACATGATAATTTCAATTTGAAAGTTCTGCATAGTCATTTTGAATAAATGTTCGTTGCTCTACTTGAGGTCGAAACCATATTGTTGTGCCAAGAGCAATAGTTCCGGACGAGCGCGCACTCTTCCCTATCGCCCACCCTTCGGTGAGCCGCACTAGACTGTACACGCAAAGCCGAAAATTCAGTAATCGCTTCCAGACAAACTTCGAGAGGCGCTCTTGCCGCTGACCCAAGCCACGAAATGAAAAGAGGCCTGAACTCCTGGTACGCGCGGTAGGAAGAAATTCACGTCCCGAGGGTTATGCCTCTAGATAATATTCCGACCACATAATCTAAGCTTTCACGGAACAGAAGCAATGGCTTTATTGCAGTAAAATTGCAAAAAGGCACACGAGTGGATTGAGGCGGGCAGGAAAGCCGGGGGGATTCGTTACTAAGCGAATAGCAGCACCGCGTTGAGCATGCCGCTGTAGCAATCAAGTCTTTCTTTGAAAAAAAGATTGCTGTCAAAACCGGAAGAATGGGAAGGATTGGAATGGTTAAGATCGGAAAAGTTGCCGCGATCGGGGGGCGTGAGCGCTAGCGCTTCATAAATCAACTGGCGGAGGGAACGAATCTCGAAAGGTTTTTCTAGATAGAGCGCGCTGCCCCGCGCCGCGATTTGTTTGCGGGTGTCATGCGAGCCGTACGCGGTCATGATGATCACTTTGGTGCGAGGATAACGCGCGTTAATTTCGTGCAGCACTTGCAGCCCGTCGCGGCCCGGCATGCGAATATCGGAAATGACCACATCGACCGCGCGCCGCGCCAACACGGCCATGGCTTCATCGCCGTCATGCGCGCACAGGACCTCGAAATCTTTATCGTGCTTAGCCAGCGTCTTCGAAATGCTCCACGTGAGGTCCTCTTCATCATCCACGATAAGAATGCTTTTCTGCATCGTGTCGGCGCCTTGCTCGTGAAAAGTTTCGCATGTTAGTTCGGCAGTGCTCATAAATTCACCTTCAAAGACTCTGTTGTCGTTCATAAAACTCCCTTTAGCCGTTCCTAAAAACTGCAAGGCATATACCAGTGCTGCGCAGCTCAACAGAGTATTAAAGAGATCAATGAGCAAAGCTCGGATAAAGCTTTGCGAAACAGGTGCAGGTTAATGTGCAATAAATTTTTCGTAACCACACAGGCAGGAAAAGCAGCGCGCAGGATAAATAGGAAAGAGGTGAAAAATTGAACACTAGCTTGATCAAATTTCGACCAGATTTAACCGGCGAGTTCGTAAAGCCGCATCTTCTCACGCAAAGTCGAGCGCGAAATATTCAGCGCTTTGGCCGCGCGCGATTTGTTGCCTTTGAATTTGTTCAGCACGTTTTGGATGTGAACCTTTTCCATTTGCTCCAATGAAAGGTCGTCGCCGTTTTCGGATGCAGCAGTTGTCATGGGTGCGGCAAAGAAAGCCGAGTGGCGGCTCTTCTCGTCGCGCAACTCCATCGGCAGATGCTCGGGCTTGAGCATGTTGCCTTGGCAAAGAATGACCGCACGCTCGATAACGTTTTTAAGCTCGCGCACGTTACCGGGCCATTGGTAATCGCACAGCAAGGCTTCCGCTTCGGTAACGAGGCCGGTGATGTTCTTGTTGAACTCGCGATTGTTCCTTTCGATAAAAAGCCCGGCGAGCGGCAACACGTCTTCGAGGCGCTCGCGCAACGGCGGCAGCACGATGACCATGACTTTCAAACGATAATACAAATCCTCACGGAACTCGCCCGACTTCACCATCTCGCCGAGATCGCGATTCGAGGCGGCCACGAGGCGCACGTCGACTTGAATATCCGCAATGCCGCCGATGCGGCGGAAAGTTTGCGTTTCGAGCGCGCGCAAAAGTTTCGGTTGCAATGCCGGGAGCATGCTAGAAATTTCATCGAGAAACACCGTGCCGGTATCGGCCAATTCGAACATGCCTTTTTTCAGCGCCTTCGCGTCCGTGAACGCGCCCTTCTCGTGGCCGAACAATTCCGATTCGAGCAGGTTTTCGGGAATCGCGCCGCAGTTGATCGGCACGAACGGCTTATCCTGCCGCGCGCTCCATTGATGAATCGATTTCGCGACCAGCTCTTTGCCCGTGCCGCTCTCGCCTTGAATCAACACCGAAGTGCGCGGCGTTTCGCTCACGATCTTAATGAAATTTTTAACCTCTTGCATGGCCGCGCTGTCGCCGAACAATTCCGTTTCGGGAAATTGGCCGCGCTGCTGTTGCTTGAGGCGCGAGACTTCGCGTTTGAGCCCCGCGGTTTCGAGCGCCTTCGCCACGACGAGCTTCACCTCGTCCAACTCGAACGGCTTGGTGAGATAGTCGAACGCGCCCACTTTCATGGCCTCGACCGCGGGCCGCGGATCGTTCGCCACCGCGGTCATCATCACGACCATGATTTCGGGATCAAGCTCTTTCGCGAATTCCAACACTTTGATGCCAAGCATGTCGGGCAAACGCAGATCGAGCAGCATGAAATCGATCGCGGAAGTTTTGAGCAAGCGCTGCGCCTCCGCGCCGTTGAGCGCGGTGACCACTTTGTGGCCGCTCTTGCGGAAGACCTCGGCCAGCGTGTGACACAAGTCGGCATTGTCTTCCACAATTAACATTCTTGCCGAATCCAATACAGCACTCCTCTCATTGAAACGTGATGGGCGATTTAATCTCTCCGGCGAAGCTCGCTGAAGTCACCGAGCTTCGCCGAGATGATTCATGCTTCTCTTTTATCTGTCATCCAGAAGGGATCTTTTTAAGCGCTTTGACGAACTCTGCTTTTTGCATTCGCGTTCTCATCTGACAATTTTCATTTCTAAAAGCCTTTGCTTCTCACGCTCGATCTCTGCTCGCAGAATTTGCGGATCGGGCAACTGTAATTTGTATTTCGAAGCAAAAATCTTGTTGCTCATCCCGCCGAGTGCATACTCAACAACTGTGTGATCTTTGTCCGAGCACAGAATGAGTCCGACCGGCTCGTTCTCGTCCGGCAATTTTTCCCTATCCTTCAGATAGTTGAGATAGAAATTCATCTGACCGAAATCGGCGGGCTCAAGCGCGCCGAGCTTGAGATCAATAGCCACAAGGCATTTGAGCACACGATGATACAGCAGCAAGTCAAGCCGAAAATGTTTGCCGTTGAGCGTGATGCGTTTTTGCCTGGCGACAAACGTGAACCCAGTGCCAAGCTCAAGCAAGAACTCTTCGAGGTGATGGATCAATGCGTCTTCGAGCTGCGATTCCGAGTACTCATCCTTCAATCCCAGAAACTCGAGCACATATGGATCTTTGATTTCATCTTCCGGCCGGATGACGAGCGGCTTCTCGTGCGCCTTCGCAATAACGGCTGTTTTGCGTTTTGACAGCGCGACGCGCTCGTATAAAAGCGATTGCATCTGGCGATCAAGCTGCCGCACCGACCAATTGCCCTGAATGGCTTCGTGCTCATAAAACTCACGCACGGTTTGATCACCCAGACGCAGCAACTCGCAGTAATGTGACCACGATAACGAGAATCGCGCGGCGAGCGCATCGAGAACTTGAGGAAGAGACCGAACTGGACGCCGGTCACGTTTCGAAGATTGCGCAGACACTGTCTGCGCAATTGGGTAGAAGCTATAAAACTGGCGCATCAGTTCGAGGTTGCGCTTTGAAAATCCCTTCCCATATCGGTGCGATAAATCCTTGGCCAACTGCTTGAGCAAGGCTTCGCCGTATTCGGCCCTCCCTTTCCCTTGCTGTTCGTATTCGACGATCTGCCGCCCAACGAGCCAATAGGTCGCTACGAGCGCGACGTTAACCGACCGCACGGCTATGCGCCGTCCCTGTTCGATTAATACAGAAAGATCAGCGATGAGATGGGGATACGTGTTGGCGGCTTGAGCTTTTTTCATGCTGCAATCATACGATGCGTAAAAAAGAGCCGCAAGCTTAAACTTGCGGCAAGAAAGTTTTGAGCAAGCGCTGCGCCTCCGCGCCGTTGAGCGCGGTGACCACTTTGTGGCCGCTCTTGCGGAAGACCTCGGCCAGCGTGTGACACAAGTCGGCATTGTCTTCCACAATTAACATTCTTGCCGAATCCAATACAGCACTCCTCTCATTGAAACGTGATGGGCGATTTAATCTCTCCGCCGAAGCTCGCTGAAGTCACCGAGCTTCGCCGAGATGGTTCATGCTTCTCTTTTGTCTGTCATCCAGAAGGGATCTTTTTAAGCACTGGGAATGACTCTTCATTGAACTGCAAACTCGTTGGCCGCCTCAATAGTTTCTTTGTTCAAACGCGGATGAGCTTCTAAAATTTGCTCAATGGTTTCACCCGCGCCAACTTTTCCAAAATCAATTCCACGGTAATGCGTGCTCCAGCCAGAACCGGCTTGCCCATCATAATGTTGGGATGAGATTGTATGAGTTGGTTTTTCATTTCTGCCTCTGCCTGTATGAATGATGTGTCAGACTAATTGCGTGCTCAGTATTCTACTGATCATTTCGGCATCACAACTCACTCACTCCTCCACCGGCAAAAACAAACTGAACGTCGTGCCTTTGCCGGGCTCGCTTTCCACGTGGATGTTGCCGCGATGCTCTTCGATGATGCGATAGACGATGGACAAGCCCAAGCCCGAGCCTTGGGGCTTCGTGGTGAAAAACGGATCGAAGATCGCTTGCATGTTTTCGCGCGAGATGCCTTCGCCGGTGTCGCTCACGCGCACTTCGGCAAATTGTCCGCGACGCTGCGCTTCTGGATAGCGTTTGCCGCGCCGGTCGCCGCGCGAGGGCGGCGTGGTCGCAGGGCGCGCATGCACGGTCAAACTGCCGCCGCCGTTCATGGCGTCGATCGCATTCAAAAAAAGATTAATGAACACTTGCTGCGTTTGGTGAAAGTCCACTTGAATGAGCGGCAGATCTTCCGCATAAATCTCTTCGAAACGAACGCTGGCCAGCTCGAAACGTTGCAGCATCAGGCCTTTCACCTCATTGATGATGTCTTGCAGCTTGTGCGGACGGCGTAAAGGCGATTGCGGCCGCGCATAGGAGAACAATGTGCGCAGCAATTCATCCATGCGATTCACCTGCCGAATGATGCGCGCGAGGTATTCGCGTTTGCCGTCGCCTTCCTCCAAATCTTCTTCCAATGTTTGCGCGACGGTTTTAATGCCTGCGAGCGGATTGCGAATCTCGTGTGCGATGCCGCTCGCGAGCACGCCGAGCGAGGCGAGACGGTCCATGCGCAACACCTCCGCTTGCATCTGTTTGATCTGCGAGATGTCGCGGAATGAAATGATCGTGCCCACGTGCTGATTGCGATTGTCGCGCCGCGAGCTGACGGTGTAGCCCACGTAAATGCGCTTGCGGTCTTTGCGCGTAATCTCCATTTCACGATGCAACAAAGAAGAGTCGCGCAACGCTTGCAAATCCGCCTCGGGCAACAAACGTCGCACCTCCTCCGCGGGCAAGATTTCTTCGAGGTCGAGGCCGATGACTTCCTCGGCTTGCCATCCCGTCATTTCTTCGGCGGCCTGATTAAAAGAAGTGATGCGCCGGTCCAAGTCCAGCGTGATCAAACCGGAGCCGATGCTTTGAATGACGCTCTCGTTGAAATTTT
>CAYNDW010000132.1:0-11693 GCA_964395375.1 uncultured Cytophagia bacterium | reverse complement strand
CGACTTTAGTCGGCTTGCATCTCTTAGCCTGATGCTTACAGCATCAGGCGAGGGCTCGGAGTGCTATCTCTGCCGAAGGTATGGAATTTTGGAAAAAACCGTATGATTTTTTCACATCCGTGATGCTCCACGATAACTTACGTTGCAAATGGTGTTTTGGATGGCAGCCGCTCAGCTCTCCTCTTCCCGCTCTTGTTCGATCTCGGCAAGGTTCAGCGATTTCGCGCGCTCCAAGCGCGTCACGCGCGCGTTGAATTGTTCAAGCGCATACGCTACGAATGCTTCGCGCTGCAAGCCGAACGGCATGGGATTATAAAGATCGAACACTTCGTTGATGCTTTGCAAGCTGAGATCGAGCAAAGCCGCCAAACGATTTTCGAGCACCGTCCACAAACTTGGCTGTACGGCGAGCAAACGCGAAATCCAATACAGGCCATACGCAATGTGCCGCGACTCGTCGCGTTTGAGCAAGCCGAGTCCTTCGCGCAGCCCGGGCATGAGGTCGTTGCGTTCGAGCATCGCAAAGTAAGCATGATAACCGGTTTCTGCCAGCGTGCCTTCGACGATCATGTTGTACGTGGCCGCGGCTTGAATCTGTGCTGCGGGAGAAGAATCCGCGCGCAACGCGCCCATCGCTTGCGGCAATTCTTCATAGAACAATTTGCGATACGCGGGCGTGTGGAAATGGGCAAGATCAGCTTTCACTTCCGCCACCTCGTCGAGAAAGCGGCGGCAAAATTCCGTGTGCTTCGCTTCTTCAAACAAGAACGTGGAAAGATACATCTCTTCTTCCAAGCGACCTTCGTTTGCCATCACCAGCAGCACGGGCAACAACTCCAGCGTCACCGATTCTTCGCCGCTTTGAAAGAGCGTGGTGAGATGGAGAATCACCGTGCGCTCGTTCCCGTCGAGCTTGCGCCAATCTTCGCGGTCGCGGCTGAAATCAAGATCGCGCGGATCCCACACGCCGAGCTTTTTGGCTTTATGATATAAACGCATTGGCAAAAGGTCGTGGCGCAAACCGCGGCTGCTCGTGGTCAAAAGAGTTTGCCGCGGCGATGAGGGCGCGACTCCATTCGCCGAGATTGTCGGCGCTGCGCTTGGTTCGGTTGCCGGCGGAAGCGCAGCAACCTCGCGCGCGGTTGCCACCAATTGCTTCGCGGCGTTGCTATAACGCGCGAGCGTCAACAAGCTGCCTTTCTGCAACTTCAACTTGCCACGTGCAATCGCCAAAAGCGGATCAAGCTCGCCCCGCAACGTTTGCTCCCAATGTTCCCGGGTCGCACTGAGAATATACGGCACGCGCGCGAAGTCCGCGACGTTCGCTGCCCGTGCTTCACGGCATGCGCCGCGCCACAGATCCAAATATATTTGCCGGCCGGCGCCATGGGCCGACTCTTCTTCCACTTCCAAAATCAGCGGCCATTCCCACGCGCGCGCCGCTTGTTGATAATCCGCGCTCGCATTGAGGCGCTGCGCCCACGCCGCGATCCACGCCGGCGTGAAGAGTTCGTGCGGCATTGTTTTCTCCTTCGTGTAAAGTATTTTGATTTTGCACTCGTGATGCCGCCAACCTCCGCCTGATGCTGTAAGCATCAGGCTAAAAGTTGAAAGCGATCTAAAGATCGCTAATGACCTATTGGGTGGTAGCCCCGCTTGCGGGGCTTGCATCTCCTAGCCTGATCCTTCAGCATCAGGCGATGGTCGGCAAAAATAAGATGCAAAATTCAGGAAGTAACTGTTCAGCCACGGCTGGGCCGTGGCTTGTATTCGGCTTCTCAAAGCTTGAAAGTTAAAGTTTATTTGGCTTGCTCACAGCTTGACTTTGATCCGCGCGCGACTATCTTGCAGTGCGCGGCGAGCCGGTTTATTCGCCTCGTTCCCTTCGCCGCCACCGCATAAGCAACTCCACCACTTCGTCATAATTCGCGACACCGGTTTTGACTTGATTCGCCTTCAAATAGGCGTCGTACGTGGCTGCGCTCATCTCTGAAATCGGTCCGGCGTATTTTTGATACCGCGCGCGCACGGCTTTGAAGTCGGCCTTCACTTCGGGCCGCAGCGATTTAAGCAACGAGTCGCCGTCGTGAAAGTGCGCGGCGAGGCGCGCGAACTTTCCCACCAACGCAAAGTGCGCGGCGTAATTGAGCGCCGAATCCGCGCTCGCCAAGCACACGAGCACCGCGAGAAAGTTCGCTTCCGATTCGCGCGCGAAACCCATTTGATGCGCCTTCTCATGCGCGAGCACGAACGGCAATTCGAGGGGAAGCAATTCCGAACCGAGATGCACCTCATGCCAGAACGGGCCAAACATGCCGGAAGTTTGCGTGTAATTAAACAGCGCGGGCACAAGCAAAAACTTCGGGCGGCGTGAGCCAGGCATAAGCTTCACCGGCAAGCGCTCGTACACGCGGCGATAGCAGCTTTCGATTTCTTGATCGAGCCTCTGCATCTTCCACTCGGGCATGGGCCGCCACAGCGCATTCGTCGATTGCAAACTCCACAACACGTTCGCGCGCAGGGTCAAGCTGTCCGCGGGCGTGGGCGGCAAATGCAGTTGCTCGTCAATCGGCAGCCGGGAGTAATTCAAGCCCCAGCTCAGATAAAACCACGCGCCGCCGAGCGCGAGCATGCGCATAAGCCGCGTGAAGTTTTTCATCCATTCGCGCCGGTGTATCGCGTCGAACGCCAGCGCGAGCACGGCGAGGGCGAAAAGATAAAGCATCAACTCGGAAATAGAAAAAGAGAAGAGCTTTGTAACTGAAGTAAAGCCGCGCGTGAGCAGCGCATAGAAACCGTGCGTATAAACGCGCTCAACGAAATCGGGAAAGCGCCCGAGCACTGCCGCGAGCATGGGCACGCCGAGCAGACAAGCGAGCGACCACACCGGAAGATTTTTGGGGAAACGAGAAGAAGTCATTTGGGGTTAGATGAAAAAAAGACACAACGCCGTTGCTGAAGTGATCGTTTGCATTCAGCCACGGCTGAGCCGTGGTTTTTGATACCGTTTTGGGGCTAGAAGGAAATTCGCTTCTTCACGAGATCATCCGAATGAAGCTTGATGATCAAAATCGGTAACCAAACGAGCCTCCCATCCCATGTCATTCAGCAGGAATCTTTTTAAGCACTGGAATCAATGCCCAGCACCCAAAAAGATTCCTGCTGAATGACATTTCCTAGAGGCGATCACTAGATTTGACAATCAAAATTCATTATTAAGAACACCTGCTCCGACTCAATCGTGGCAGAACATAAAGATTGCGGAGTTTGATACCAATATAAAAATCTCGGAGGCGCGATGAAATCTTCTCTCGGCAAAAAACTCTTGTGGTTGCTCGCCATGCTCGTGCTCGCGTTCGTGGGGTTTGCATATCTTCCGATCCCCGGCCTCGAAACGCCGCACGCGCGCTCGATGGAATGGAAAAAACAAAACGCCGATGCTGCGCGCGCGGACACGCGCGGCGAAGATCACTTTCGCGCGCTGGCCGCGAGCGCGAATCTCAAACGGCCGTTTCCGGAAATGCTCATGCGGCCGGATAATCCGAGCACGAAAGAGAAGATTGAGTTGGGGCGTTTGCTTTATTTCGATCCGCTGCTTTCCGGCGATAATGACATGTCGTGCGCGCATTGCCATCATCCCGATCTCGGCTTCTCCGACAATCGCGGCCTCTCGATGGGCAAAGGCGGAACGGGCCTCGGCAATGAACGCGGCAGCGGTGCAGTGCTGCGGCGCGGCTCGCCCACGATTTGGAATGCGGCGTATAATCATCGCCAGTTTTGGGATGGTCGCAGCCACGATCTCGAAGACCAAGCGCGCAATCCCATTCAAGATCAAAATGAAATGGCGCAAGACACCTCCGCGCTTGTGCAAGAGTTGCAAACCGTGCCCGAGTATGTGCGCTGGTTCGAAGCCGCGTTCGGCGCGAGCAACGGCGCAACGATTACGTTTCAGCGCGCCACGTATGCGATTGCGGCTTTCGAGCGCACGGTGCTTTCGCGCAACGCGGCGTTTGATCGTTATGCGAACGGCGAGGTGAATGCGCTCTCCACGAGCGAGCGCCGCGGCTTCAATGTCTTTCGTTCATTAAAGACGCGTTGCTTTGAATGCCACAACCCGCCCACATTCGCGAATCCGGATTTTAAAGTCATTGGCGTGCCCGACCTTCCCAACACGAAGCCGGATTCGGGCCGCGGAGAAATTGCCGGACCCGCTTACGCGCGCGCGTTCAAAGTGCCGACGCTGCGCAATGTCGCGCTCACCGCGCCTTACATGCACAACGGCATTTTCAACACGCTCGAAGAAGTGATCGACTTCTACGCCAACGGCGGCGGGCCTGGCCGCGGCATGCAACTGCCGAATGTCGATGACAAGATTCGCAAGTTTGATTTGAGCCCAGCCGAGAAGCAGGATTTGATTGCGTTCTTGCATGCGCTCACCGATGAATCAACCAAGCCGGAGATTCCGGACCGCGTGCCCTCCGGCTTGCCGGTTGTGCCCAAGCGCGCGAATCAATCGCCGGAGCTGAAAGCTTTTAAACCGCAGC
The DNA here is from genome assembly GCA_964395375.1 of uncultured Cytophagia bacterium. Taxonomy (GTDB): domain Bacteria; phylum Zhuqueibacterota; class Zhuqueibacteria; order Zhuqueibacterales; family Zhuqueibacteraceae; genus JABWAN01. The sequence continues at coordinate 7,149 of CAYNDW010000132.1, read as the reverse complement.
CGCTTGATAAAAAAATCGCGCTTGTCGAGCGGCAAGGCCGCCGCGTGATCGTGCGCGCGGGCGAATCCATTCAAGCCGGACTTGATGCGGCGCAGGCGGGCGATACCGTGCTCGTGCATGCGGGCGTGTATCACGAGGCCTTGACGCTCGATGTTTCGGGCATTACTTTACTGGGCATAAGCGAAAACGGTGCGCGACCCGTGCTCGATGGGCGTAATATTCTTTCCGATGGCTTGGTCGGCTCATGCAGCAAGTTTGAGATGCGCAACTTCGAAGTGCGTAATTACACCGCGAACGGCTTGATGATCAATCGCGGCAACGGCGTGACGTTTCGCGAAATTCATTGCGCCAATCCCGGTCTGTACGGCTTGTACCCCGTGGAATGTTTGAATGTGTTGGTCGAACGTTGCAGCGTAACCGGCGCGCGCGATGCGGGCATTTACGTGGGGCAATCGCAAGACATTGTCGTGCGCGAAAGCAAGGCTTTCGCAAACGTGTGCGGCATCGAAATCGAAAACTCGGTCAATGCCGTGGTGGAAAATTGCGAGGCCTATGACAACGCGGGCGGCATTCTCGTTTTTCTTTTGCCCAACAACCCTTCGAAGCTCTCGCGCAATTGCAAAGTCGTGAACAATCGCGTGTATGAAAACAATCACGTGAACTTCGGCGATCCGGCTGCGATCGTGAGTCGCGTGCCCGCGGGCAGCGGCATTTTGATCATGGCCGGCGATGAAGTGGAGGTGACGCAAAACGAAATTCGCGACAACAACTCGTTCGGCGTGGCCGTGCTCGGCTTGAATATGGTGTTCGGCGCCGGATCGACTTATGATGTTGATCCCACGCCGGAGCGTTGTTGGATTCATACGAACAACATGTCGAACAACGGCACGCGCCCCGAAGGCATCATCAAAGACCTCGGCTTTAGCGGCGCGGACTTGCTGTGGGATTTAAGCGGCTATGACAACAGTTGGGATCAACCTCGCGCCACGAAAATGCCGAATACCCTTCCGCGTAAAAACTGGCCCGACATTGTGCGCCGCGCGAATTGGAGAATGTGGCATTTGCTCATGAAGATTGCGGGATGAGCGCGAGAGGTGGAGTTGTGGAGTGATGGAGTGATGGAGCGATGGAGTGGTGGAATGATGAAACCGCGTGTTGCTATACGCGCACTCGATTGCAACGCTTCCCCATTTGTCATTCGGTAAGAAACTTCCCTCGCGCTGGGAAGAGTGCCGAGCGCGAGGGAGGTTTTTACAGGATGACCTTTTAAAGGTAGTTGAACTCTACGTCTTATTCTTATAAGGAGAAAACCTCGTGGCTAATTTTGCAGTGTTAGTCCGCCGCATTGAAGTTTTTCCGCATCCCAACGCCGACTTGCTCGAACTCGCGCGCGTGGATGATTATTATTGCGTCGTGAAGAAAGGCGAGTTTAAAACCGGCGATTTGATTGCATACATTCCCGAAGCTTCGCTTGTGCCTGAAGCATTGTTGCTTGCGATGAATCTACAAGGCCGGCTTTCCGGACCGGAAAAAAATCGCGTCAAAGCCGTGAAGTTGCGCGGCGAGCTTTCGCAAGGTTTGGTGTTGCCCGCGCAGCCGCATTGGAAGGAAAGCGATGACGTCGCCGCCGAGTTGGGCATCACGAAATGGATTCCGCCGATTCCGGTGCACATGGCTGGCGAGCTCGCGCCCGCGCCGGAAGGCTGGCATGGCTACACGGATATCGAAAACCTCAAACGCTATCCGGAAGTGCTCAAACTCGGCGAAGAAGTGGTGGCCACGGAAAAAGTTCACGGCACCTGCACGTTGCTCGGCTTGCTCAACGGCGTGGCCGCGGTTTCATCGAAGGGGTATGGCTCGAGCGGCAAGACGCTGAAGGACGACGGCAAAAATCTCTATTGGCGCATGGCGCGGAAGTATCAACTCTTCGAAAAGCTTGAAAGCCTCGGCAACGTGATGCTCTTTGGCGAAACGTTCGGTCCGGGCGTGCAGGATTTGGGTTATGGCGTAACGAAAGGCGAGCCGGAATTTTTCGCGTTCGATCTTGCGCTTAACGGCCGCTACGTCGATTTCGACGACTACGTGAAAATTTGCACGGAGCGCGGCATTCCCATGTCGAAGCTGCTCTATCGCGGTCCATTCGGACCGGAATGCCTCGCGCACACCGGCGGCAAAGAAACTTTAAGCGGCAAACAAATGCACGTGCGCGAAGGCATCGTTATTCGTCCGGTGCGGGAACGCTTCGAGCACAGTGTGGGCCGCGTCATTTTAAAGAGCGTGAACTCCGATTATCTTCTGCGCGGCGGCGAGGCCACGGAGTTTGAGTGAGGCCTTGCGCTACAACATCTTCGCGGTCGTGATAGTTTTTTCAGAGTAATACTATAAGCCGCACGAGCCGGAATCAAGCCAAAATCCCAACGGATAAAAGCAGCCAACGGATTCAACTTTCGAACACATCATGCCTCTTCTTCAATCTCTCTCCCTGAAACCCGAAGCCGCGCGGCGCGCAACCTTTCCTTTCAATCTGCCGCTGTTGCAAAATTTGCAAACGCTAGAATTTCCCACGGCCATAACTTTTTTGGTGGGAGAAAACGGCGCGGGCAAATCCACGCTGCTCGAAGCCTTGGCCGCGGCCGTCGGTTCGATCACAATTGGCGGCGAGGACATTCAACGCGATCAAACGTTGGCGCATGCGCGCAGCTTGGCAAAGAGACTGAAACTGACGTGGCACAAACGCACCACGCGCGGCCTGTTTCTGCGCGCGGAAGATTTCTTCAACTTCTCGCGCCGCGTGAATCAGCTCCATCATGATTTGCATGAGATGAAGCAAGAGTATGAGGGGCAACTCAGCGGCTACGGCCTGCAACTCGCGCAAGGCTCCGCCGAGGCGCAACGTCGCGCGTTGGTTGAAAAATACGGCGAAGACGCGGACGCGGCCTCGCATGGCGAAGGCTTCTTGCGCCTCTTTCAAGCGCGCTTCGTGCCCGGCGGTCTTTATTTGCTCGATGAACCTGAAGCCCCGCTCTCGCCGCTGCGGCAACTGGCTTTCATGTCCATGCTCAAAGAGATGATCGCGCAAAATGCGCAATTCATTATCGCCACGCACTCGCCGATTCTCATGGCCTTCCCCGAGGCAACGATTCTCAACATCGATCATTCTCCGATTCGCACCGTGCAATATCATGAGCTCGAACACGTCACTCTCACCCGCGACTTTCTCAACAACCCCGAAGCTTTCTTGCGGAGGTTGTAGGCTGGTTGCTGATTACTGGTTGCTGATTGCTGATTACTGATTGCTGATTACTCGGTGGCTCTTTAGCGCGTTGGGCTCGCTTGCTTCACTTTCTCCGTTGGTTGCCTCCTTGGCTCCTTTTCTCTTTTGGCTCCTTGCTTCAACCTCTCTCCGCAAACGCCCTCCCTGCCGGTAAATTATAAGCCGTATAGGAAACGACTGCCTGGCAACAGGATGACAAAGGATTTGTACTTCGGATTAGTGCCGCGCCGTGTCAATTGCAATGCGTTACGTATTCGTGCTCGCCTGCATGGCTTTGAGCTTTATCTTTGCCCGTGAAATTTTTGGAACGGATGAAATTTCGCATGCGCCCGGCGTGTTGGCGCCGGAAGCTCCAATGCAAACACTTATTTCCTCCGAACCGGAGTGGGAGCACAAAGGCTATCGCTTCACGCCCCTTGCAACTTACAAAATTAGAGCGCGAGTCTTGGGCAAAGAGCGTTATCATTTTGGCCGCGAGAGCGAGCTTTCGCCCGTTGATCTCGCTTTAGGCTGGGGCCCGATGTCGGATCAGGCCGTGGTCGAACAGCTCGAAATTTCTCAAAGCGGGCGATGGTATTATTGGCAAGCGCGAGCTTTGCCTTTGCCCAAACAAACTTTGATCACGGCGAGCGCGAACACGCATATCATTCCGGCGCAACCGGAGATCGAAGACTTGCTCGCGCTCGTTCGTGTCGGCGAAGTCGTGACGCTGCGCGGCAAATTGGTCGCCATCACCGGGCGCGATGGCTGGCAATGGCGCAGCTCATTGCGCCGCAACGACACAGGCCAGGGGGCGTGTGAAGTGTTTTGGGTGGAAGAATTAGAATTGCAATGATGCGACGTTTCAACACTGCAATTCTCCACAACTCCAACCGCCCAACACTCCAGCCTTACAACGCTTCAAAAACTTTTACCGCCAATTCTCGCCGCATCTCCGCTTGCTCAAAGCTCGCCCACTTTTTGACGAATGCTTGCACTTGCGCGTCATTCCATTTCGTATTGGCAAGAAAGCCATTCTGCCCGCGATACCACTTGAGCGCTTGCCACGTGGTCATGCCCGCTTCTTCCGTATAACGCACGCCTTCCGCTTGCGCCTCGGTTTTGCCATACTCTTCGTCAATGTGCCAATCAACCGCGGTGCATTCGAGCGGCCGCGGCTTGTGTCCGCGAAACTGCTCGGCGTTCATGCACGCCTCGTGTGAGTAAGAATCCGCGAGCGCGTGCAGGTAGATTGCCAACGCTTCGAGACTCTGCCCGCTCACGTTGCGAAACGTCTCGCCATTGTCGAATGAAATCCGCGGCAAGCCCGTGCTCGGCGTGCCGCGACCGTAAACCGCCCACGCTTCAATTTCATCCAACTCCGCTTTGTTGCCGGGGCATGTATTCAACGCGCCCGTGAAATATTCGCACGTGTTGCGGCCGCCCGGGAAAATGTATTCATTCGTCACGTTGTCGCGGTCGCGTCGCGCGAAGTGCCAGTAGAGACCGTCAGTGCTCACGCGTTGCGTGCCTTGCAGTGTTGCGTTGAATTTCGTCTCGCCGGTGAAGCTGCCGGTGTCCGTGGCTTCATCGATCACGGCAATACGTTCGGCCTCGTCCGCGGTAAAACCCGCGGCCTTTGCCAACGCGCGCGTCAACTCGTAATGAAACGTGCTATGCGGCGCAAGATTCGGCGTGCGAATGTCCTCGCCGTAAGTTTTCATGCGAAGCGCGCCGCCGAAAGCCGTGGTTACAAACAGCAGCATGAGGATAAGCGTGAGACGATGATGAATGCGAAACATGTTGTTCTCCTGCGAAATGGTTTAGACAAAATCCGGTTTGCCAAAGGTGAAGAGGTGTGCCTCTCATTGCCGGTCATTCAGCGGGAATCTTTTTGCGCGCTGAATTTTGCATTCGTGATGTCGCCGAGCACTGATGCTGAAGCATCAGGCTAGGAGATGCAAGCCCCGCAAGCGGGGCTACTACTCACTGGCTAATGAGCGATCTTTAGATCGCTTGCACCTTTTAGCCTGATGCTTTCAGCATCAGGCGGAGGTTGGCATTTACACCCGTGCAAAATTCAAGTACGCGCTGGAATACTTCCCCAGTGCTCAAAAGGATTCCTTCTGAATGACAGGATGGAACATTCAATTAAACTTCCCCGTCATCAAATTCAACGTGTACTGCTTGCCGCTCGGCAGCGTGACCGTCACTTGATTGTTGCCGTTGAACGTCAGCGTGAACGTGAAAGCGTAATCCTTCTCCTGCGTTTGCTGCGCGCTGGTCACCGTGAACTTGCCCTTGGCCGTGCCTTCCAATGTTCCAGAGGCCGGCACATACGAAGCGCCATTGAGGTCGATCACCACATTGCTCACGCTGTAAGAACTCGCTGCAACCAAACTCAACTGCCGGCGATTGCCCGCGAAGCTATAACTCGAAGTATTGGTGCCCGAGCCATTCACCGTGGCTTTGCCGGACTTGAGTCCCGTGGCCGTAAGATTCGAACCGGTCTTCAAGCCAATCGTGATCGCGCCCAGCGGGTCCGTATAATTTCCCGCGAGCGAACTCACCGACACGACTTTATCCGTGACGCCTTGCACGTAGCGGTTTTGCGGTATGCCTTGTTGCGTGAAGAAAGAAAGATCGAGGTTGTAGGTGATCCAGCCTTTCGTGATCGTGGTGTCGAAGCCCGCGCTCTTGCCTAACGCGCCATAGTTGCCCTCGGAATTGGAAGCGACCATATTGAGGTCGCTCATCGCGCCGCCGTTGGACTGCGCCACTTCCGTGGCTACGATGGTGATTTGCTCACTATCCGAAAGCGCTTCGACCTCGTTCGGTTCAGTGGAATTTTTCGAACAACCGACGGCGAGCATAAGCGCCGGAACCAAGCTTAAACACATGCGATGAAACTTCATGATGGGACTCCTTCTTTTAAAAAAATGATTGGGAAGTTTTTCGGGCAAAGCCCGGGTGTTTTTATCGAGCATGAAACCATGCTCTGTTTGCGTGCGAAAATATACGGCGAAAATTTCGGCGAGGTGTTGCGGCGAGGTTGCGATTGCGTGGAGAAAGGTTGGAGGAAGTTTGGAAAAATTGCCGAACCAACCTCTCAAAGCGTGAGGCGTTTGCTTATGAGCGAACCCTTCCTCGCTTTGTCATTGTGGAATCGTTTTCACACAGGCTGTTTCTTCCAGAATGACAAAGCGAGGTTTAGGCGTTCCGCCGCAGGAAGCGCGACTTGTTGCGAAAGTGTTGCGGCGCTCTTGCAATCGTTGGGCGCGCGGAAAATCGCTGTACTCCGCGCGACCGATTGTGTAAATTAGCTCCGCACCAAATCGTGAGGATAACTATGAACAAAATTCTTTTAATTGAAGACGAAGCCGGCATTGCGCAAATGATCAGCGTGCAATTGCAACTCGTCGGCTTCAAAGTGGACGCCGCGGCGGATACCAAAAGCGCGTTGCAGCCCGAGCGCATGAAAGAGGCCGACATCATCGTGCTGGATTGGATGCTGCCCGACGGCGAAGGCCCGAGCCTCATTCCAAAAATTCGACAGCTCACGCGCGCGCCGATTTTGATGCTCACCGCGCGCTCGGAAATCATGGATAAACTCGTCGGCTTCGAAGCGGGCGCGGATGATTATTTGACCAAGCCCTTCGACATGATGGAATTGATTGCGCGCATCAAAGCCTTGCTGCGCCGCGCGACGGAGCATTCGCCCAAACCGAAAAACGCGCCGCTGCATTATGGCGAGATTGCCATGGACTTGGAAACGCGCAAAGTGGAAGCGGCCGGCGAGGAAATCGAACTCACGCCCACGGAGTTCAAGATTCTCGAAATCATGATGCAAGCGCCGAGCACGGTGTTCAGTCGCGACAAGCTGATCGAGTTGGTGA
>CAYNDW010000131.1:0-11697 GCA_964395375.1 uncultured Cytophagia bacterium | reverse complement strand
GCGCAGTATAAAACATGCGCAACGCTTGCCGCACCGTGCGCAACGGCGAGGGCGGAATGATGATGGTGGTTTCATCGTTGCCCGTGGGAGAAATATAAAGCGTCGTTTGCTCGGCTGGAATGATGATGCTCTTGCGGCGCGCGTTGCTCGCGTTGAACGCGCTCATGAAACTCACCACAGCACTCGTCGGCGGCGCGCCGAAGTAGTTGAAGCGCGCGTCAATCGGCGTGGCGCGCGCGGGGCTTGCCAAGCTTGCGCCGCTCGCCGGGCATTGGTTGCCGTAAAGATCGTTGCCGTCATTCGCATTGCCGCCGATGACGGCATTGCCCAACGCCGCGATATGCACGCCGCCGCCGCCCGTGGTGTCGCTCGCAACGTTGTCGACGATCAAGTTTTTAATGAAGTGCGCAAAGCCGCTCGCGACCGCCACGCCGCCGCCTTTGGGCGCTTGGTTTGATTGGAGACGGCTGTTTTGCAGTTTTAAATAAGACGCATTGTGCAATGCGCCGCCGCTCAATTCCGCTTGGTTAGAAATAAAATCGCAATCATCCACGATCAAGGAATCGTTTTCCGCCAGCACCGCGCCGCCGCGCTTCGTGGCGCGATTGTTTTGAAAACGCGAATGGCTCACCAGGTTGCCTTTTCCGCCTTCGAACGACAGCGCGCCGCCATGTGCCGCATCGTTGTCGAGGAAAACACAGTTGTCCCAGCGCGAAACCTTCACCGAATCCAAATAAGCCGCGCCGCCCTTGAGTGTGCTGAGGCCATTGCGCAATGTGAGACCTTGCACTAGAATATTTTGCACGTTGCGCCCTTCGAACAAACGCGAGGCATTCGCGGCGTCGATCTCGCTCACGCCGTTGGAGGCGCCGGCAATCGTAACAAAACTTTCCAAGAGCACGGGCAGCGTTTCGCCGTTCGCGGTCTTGGAGTAAACCCCGGAAGCGAGGGTGAGCTTCATCGGCACGCTTGCGGTTCCAAAAAATAATTTCAGCGCGCCGCCGAGTGTGCGCAACGGCGCGGCAAGGCTGCCCGCGGCGCGATCATCGCCCGAGGGCGCAACGAAAATTTCCGTGACGCCTAGAAGAAGTTGCAGAGCCACGTTGCGATACTCGCTCACGGAAAATTGCGCGAGCGGCGCGATAAGTTTTTCGCTCGGCGCTTCGCCCCAATAGTTGTAGCGCGCGTCCACCGTGACTCCCGGCGAGGTGCGGAAAACTTGCGAGCCGTTGCCGGACGCGGTGTTATCGTAAATGTCGTTCGCCTGGCTCTTGCGCGCGCCGAGGTCGGGCACTGCGGCGCCGTCGAGCGCAATGCCGCCGCCGTGCGTCGCTTGATTTTGCAGGATGCGATTGAGAATGATCTTAGGCGCGGATTGCGCGATGAATATGCCGCCGCCGTGGTCCGCGCGATTGTTGCGCAACTCGTTTTGCTCGAAGCGCGTGCTGCTGCTCGAATCGCAATGGATCGCGCCCCCGAGTTTGGCGCTGTTGTCCGTGAAGACGTTGTTCGTGACTTGCGCATCATCAAGGATCAGCGCGAGGCCGCCGCCGTTGCCCGTGCTCTTGTTGCGGCGGAAAATATTTTGTTGGATGATCGGGTGCGAAGATTCCACCACCAACGCGCCCGCGCCCCGGCTGCCCGCATTATCCTCAAAAATTAAGTTCTCCAGCATGAGCCGGTCCGCATGGCGCGCCGCGAGGCCGCCGTTCTTTGCCTTGCGCAAAGTGAGATGGGCTACGCGCAAATTTTCCGCGAAGAACACGCGCACGAGTTCCGCGTTGTTCGCGCTGCCCGTGCCCTCGATGATCGTATTCGCCGCGCCGCTGCCGAGCAGACTCACCTGCGTTTCGAGGCGAATGGGAAATTGCTCGCCGGTGGCAATCGGACTATAAACGCCGGGCGCGAGATGCAAGCGCAGCGTGTCGAGCTCGCGCGCGAAGATTTGGCTCAGGCCGAAATTGATCGTGCGCCACGGCAAAGCTTGCGAGCCGTTGTTTTCATCGGAGCCGTTGGGCGCGACGTAAAAATCCTTCGCGCCGAAAGCCACGGGCACGGCGACGGTGCGATAGTTATTCACATTGAGCAAACTCGCGGGATAAGCCGTGGCCGTGGCCGGCTCCGCGCCGAAGAAGTTGAAACGCGCATCCACGCTGCTGCGCGCATCCACAACATAAATTTGCGCGCCGCGATCGCCGCCGAGGTTGTCGTGAATGTCGTTGCCGTGTTCAAACGCGCCGCCGAGCACGGCTTGCGAATTGACGAGCATCACGCCGCCGGCGCCGCTGCGATATTTTTGCTGCGCCGTGTTCCAGCGCACGCGATTCTTTTGCAGCGTCGGCGAGACCGAGTCGAAATACAAACCGCCGCCGGTGTTGGTTGCCGTATTGTTCTGCACCGTATTGCTAAAAAGGAGCGCGGTCTTCGAGCTGTCATGATAAACCGCGCCGCCCTCGGAGCCGGAGTTTTTTTCCAGCAAACAATCTTGTACCGTGAAGCCCGTGCCCGAAGACACGAAGAGCGCGCCGCCCGAGCTGTCCGCTTGATTGCCGCGCAGAATGCAATTGCGAATCTCAAGCTGGAAAAATTTCTTCACGCGCAACGCGCCGCCTTGGCGCGAGGCGGCGTTCGGACCTTTGGCGCGGCCGTTTTCCAACGTGAGCTCGAGAATCTTGTTGTGGCGAATGCTGCTCGCAGTAAGAATACGAGCCGCTTTTGCCGCATCCACTTTTGTTTGCAGCTTGCCGCTGCCGAGCACGACCACAAAACTTTTGAACGGGATGGGAAAAACTTCGCCGGTCGAGACCGCGCTAAACGTGCCCGGCCCGAGTTTGATGACTTTACGATTGAGCGAGTCCGCGGTGATGCGTTGCATGGCCGAAGCGAGACTGCGCCACGGCTTGTCTTTCGCCCCCGTGCCGAAGACGTTGTCGCCGTTGGTGGAAACATAAACCGTATCGATTTTAATTTGGGCCTGAGTTGGCGAAGCCCAAGCGAGAACGAAGAAAGCTGCGAATCCGGCAACAAGACCAAGCAAGCGGCGTGAAGGCATGAGCATTCTCATAATACCCGGCATAGTTTAATGAGTTTTGATTTTCAACTAACGCGGCGGGAAGCGAGGAGGTGGCTGTCGCTCCGAGCACTTCAGCAGAGATGAAAGAACTCACCTCAACCGCACGCAACGCTCCCACACGACAGCTCTTTTACAGGGAAATGATATACCGGCGAAAGGGGGGAAGTGAAGAAAGGGAGGATCGTAAAAACTGAGCGTGATGCCGTGGAGTGCGAAGCTTCAGCTTTGCACTCCGAGCAACTATAAATGGAGATACTCCACCACCGACATGATGAAAGCATCAATATCTTGCAAGTGAGAGGTCATGATCTCATGCACTCGGTTGAAATCAATCTCGGCGAAATCTTTCACGATGCGATTGCGAAAGGAAATCATATCGTGAAAGATCGCGGCTTGTTCTGAAGAAATGACTTTTTGCCTAACGAGAATATCCGCGGTCTCCCCATAACTGCCCGGCAGCCCCCAGCCTTCATCCGATACGAGATGATTGGCCAAATCCATACAGGCTTGAATGGCTTGATACAAATTGAAACACACAATGTCTTGACGATCGCGATCCTTGAGAAAAACTTCCAGCGCCACGTCTTGATGCAGACGCACGCGCTGCAAGTGCTCACGAATGAACGCGATCTTTCGCAGCACCACGTTGGGTCTTGCCACGTTTGAGACTTCCGAGATAATTGTGCACGGCTTTTTTGAAGAACGGCAGAAAATCGAGATAGGCGATGACGATGCGCGCAACGTAGGCGCGGTGCAAGTCGCGTTCGGCTTCGTAGATGAGTTTGCCCGTCGATAAAACTTCGTGGAGAAAAGGCAAATCGCGCACGCGGTTCAAGAAGCGTATGTCGCCCTCGCGTTTGAAATTTTTTTGAACCACGTCCAGCAATGCGCTGGAGATTTCCAACTCTCGCGCAAAGGGAATTTGCTCGCGCAGCACGAGCGCCACGTCGATATCGCTCATGGGCGTAAGCTTGCCGCTTACCGCGGAGCCAAAAACATACGCGGCGATGATTTCGGGGTGGCGGCGCAGGCATTGTTCTAACGGAGTGAAATCCATGGCGCGAACATAAAGGATTCGGCGCTCAATTGCAAGCAGGGCTTCTTCGTTACCTTGCGGGATCAGCGTCAAAGCACGTTTTCATTTATCCTTCGAGGCGCAAAAAAAAACGCACACGGAGCAACTTTGTCCGTGTGCGTTTTCATTTCACAGAGCGTGTCTCAAATTTTCATCCCCATTTCGAAGAATAGCTCGCGACTTAGTTCACGCGGAAAAATTCGATACGGCGATTCCTTTGGCGGCCGTCTTCCGTATCGTTCGGCGCGAGGGGTTTATCCGGGCCAATGCCGCGCGCGGTGATGCGACTCGCTACGATGCCTTTGCCGATCAACCACGTCTTCACGGCCTCGGCGCGCGCAAGCGAGAGTTTCGTGTTCAACGCTTTGCTGCCGCGATTGTCCGTGTGGCCGTGAATCTCCACCGTCATCTGCGGATAAGCTTCAAGCGTATTGAACGCCTTCACCAAAATCGCTTCCGACTCCGGCGTGAGATCGGCTTTACCGGTTTTGAACACCACGCCTTCGAGCACGATCGGCGCGCCGGCTTCGACTTTCAAAATTTCTTTCTTAGGCACATCATCATCCGCGACCAATGGATTCGTGCCGTTGCGCAACTCCGTCGCGTCATCCACCGTGCCGTTGTCCGTATCAGCTTTCAGCGGATTGGTTTTGTGTTTCGCAATCTCCTCGCCGTCCTTCAAGCCCTCGCCGTCCGTGTCGGCTTTGAGCGCATCGGTCTTGTGCGCATTCACTTCCTCGCCATCTTTCAAGCCGTCGCCGTCCGTGTCCGCAACGTTGGCGTTCGTCTTCGTCATATTCACTTCTTCACTATCACTCAAGCCGTCGTTGTCGGTATCGCTTTTGAGCGGATCGGTTTTGTGCGTGCTCAACTCTGCGCCGTCGGCCAAGCCATCGCCATCGCTGTCGGCTTTGTTGGGATTGGTCTTGTGCGTCAGCAACTCTTCGCGGTCATTCAAGCTGTCGCCGTCGGAGTCCGCTTTGAGCGCATCGGTTTTATGCGTCTTCACTTCCTCGCCGTCGTTCAAGCCGTCGCCGTCGCTATCCGCAAGCTTGGGATTGGTGCCGAGCGCCTTTTCTTCTTTATTGCTCAAACCGTCGCCATCGGGATCTTGATTGCCGTGACGATACCAGGTGAAGCCCGCGGTGCCGGTGAGATAAGCATCGTCGGAGCCGGCCTCTTTGCTGTCCAACAAATCCGTGAACGCGTAATGATAGAGACCGCGAAAATCGAGCGCGAGATTTTCCGAAAGGCCAAAGCTCACGCCGCCGCCGAGTGGGATCAATACGTTGTTGTTCTTATAAACGCGCTTTGGCTCGTCGCGCGGTTCGAGGCCGGAATATTCCGCGCCCGCGGCGAGGTATGGACGGAAGCTGTGGCTATTCACTAAACCCAAACGCCCGAGCACGCTCATGCCCGTAAGCGTGGAGCGAAAACTTTGTGCGCCGGTCTCGCCTGCAACGTCCGCGATATTCAACGCCACTTCCGCGGAGAAACGGTTGCTGAGAAAATGTTCGCCAAACACACTGCCGGAAGCGCGCAACTTGGCGGTGTCGAAATCATCGCCTTGATAATTGGTTACACCGCCGCGAAACCCCATGCCCACGGTGCCTGCCATGTCTTGCGCAAACGCCACGGCAGCGAACGCCAACAAGATGATCACGGACGCGCTGAGTTTGTATCGCATAAAACCTCCTCACATTAAATTAAACTGCGTGACTTGCCTAAAACAAAAACGGCAGTCCGGGGCAAGTTGGAATGTGATTTCAATGGACTGCCGCTCGTTGGGATGGTGCTGTTGCAAGAAGAAGTTTGCCCGAATGAAGTTTTTACACCGATGCCCGCTGAAAGCCTAAGCTGAGCTTTCATTTTGCATGGCCTTGAACAGCTCGTAGCAAGACAAGACAATCGGCATGCCAAAGCGCTCTTCGCTTGCCGGGTATGAGTTTAAGTCGTGCGGTTTAAAAGCAAATTGTTGCCAACGCTTTCGCGCGCGTGAAAACGCCCGCGGCAATCGGCCCGGAAGGGCATTTGCCCCAACCGCGCAAAAAAAATCCGGAAAAGAAAAATTTTTCTTGCCTTCTCCTAATCTGATCGTTATACTACTATTACATTAGTAACTAATCTCTCCGGAGTCTTTATGGCTAAAAAAATCAAACTCGCCGAAGCGGAGTGGGACATCATGGAGGGCGTTTGGAACCACGGCGGCCAAGTCACCGTGCGCGAAGTGCAGGACGCGCTTTATCCCAAAGCCGAAAAAGCCTACACCACGACGCAAACCATCATGAACATTCTTGTGACCAAAGGCTTTCTTAAACGCAAAAAGATCGGCATGGTCAATTTCTACGTGCCGAAAGTTTCGCGCGCGTTGGCCGCGCAACACGAGGCGCGCACGCTCGTTTCGCGCATCTTCAACGGCTCGATGGGCGCGCTCGCCACGTATCTCGTGGACTCGGGCGAACTCACGCCGGAGGAATTGCAGCGGCTCAAAGATTTGATCGCCGCGAAAGAACAAGAACAACAAAGCGGAGGTGCGTGATGTCGTGGCTCGATGGCCTCGCGGAAAAATGGTGGCCGCTCTTTGCGCTGCACATGCTTGAGATTGCGCTGTTCCTGCTGGCGCTCGTCGTAGTGGAGCGCGCCTTCAAACTGAACATCACCACGCGCCATGCGCTCTGGCTGCTCGGCCTCGCGAAAATTTTCGTTCCGCCCATCGTCGCCTTGCCATTGGCGGAAAGCGCGCCGGCTTTGGTGTTGACGAATATCATCTTCGTGCCGGCAACGCTCGCTCGTCATGCCGAGGTGTTTAGTCCGTACACGTTATTGCTCGGCCTGTGGGCAAGCTCCGCGGTTTTGTTTTTGGGTTTGATGATAAAGCGTCATTGGCACATGCAACGGAATCTGCACCGGGCCAAGCCGATCACGGCATTTGCGAATCTCGCGTGTCCGGCTTTTGAAACCGAGCGCATCGCCTCTCCCATGCTGTTTGGTTTGCTGCGGCCCAAGCTTTATTTGCCGCAAGACTGGCGCACTTGGTCGCCGCAACAATTGCAATCCATTCTGCAGCATGAAGCCGCACACTTGCACGGCCGCGATCTGTGGACGCTCGGCTTGGAATCGCTCGCGCTCATTCTCTTCGGCCTCAACCCGCTCGTGTGGTTCATGCATCGCCGCTTGACTTACTTGCGTGAACTGCGCTGCGACCTCGCCGCCATCGCGCACACGGGCATTGCGCCGCTTGATTACGGCAAACTGCTTTACGCCTTTGCCGAGAAACAAGCGCAGCCCGCTGCGGCATTGGCCGCAGGCATCCCCTTCGCCGCGCAACAAACCACGTTATATCAACGCTTGCAACACTTACTCACACGAAAGGAGTCTGACATGAACGCAAACAAGTTTGGCCGCATCGCTTTGCTTGGTTTCATGGGCGCAATGATGCTCGTATTTTCATGGCAATGCCGCGGCCCGATGCAAGTTGACAAAGCGCCGCTCGCGCCGGAAACGCAAAGCCAATCAGCCGCAGCGGCGAGCGAGTTCGACACGCCGCCGGAAGTCGTCTCCTTTGCCGGGCCGCAATATCCCGAAGCCGCCAAAGCGGCGCAAGTGCAAGGCATGGTCTTCGTGCAAATGGAGCTTGATACTGAAGGTAATGTCGCTGCCGCAAGAATTTTGAGAAGTAGAGCGATGACCGAGGCGGGCACGGAAGACGTCGAGGCCTTGGGTTATGGTTTGGAAGAAGCGGCTTTGGCCGCAGCGCGCGCAGCGAAATTCAAACCCGCGATGAAAGCAGGCCAGCCGCAGCGAGTCACGATCACGATGCCGTTCAGTTTTAAACTGGATCATAACCCCGCAGCACAACTTCCCAAGCAGGAGGCAACAACGTCCGCGCAAGTTTCTCAACCTTTCGATCAAGCGCCTGAGATGTTGCGCGCTTTCGATCTCAAATATCCCGAGCTGATGCGCAAAGCCGGCATTGCAGGCACGACCTACTTGGAGATTGGCGTAAGCGCGGCGGGAGAGACGGAAGCGGTTGCCATTGCGAAGTCCTCCGGCAATGAAAGCCTTGATCAAGCCGCGCTTGCCGCGGCGCGCGTAATGAAATGGAAGCCGGCGTATTATCAGAACAAACCCGTCGCAGTCAAAGTCGTGCTGCCGGCGCAGTTCAAGTTAAGCGAATAGCAAAATTCATTTTGACCGGCGGGCTTTTGACATTATCTTGCGCGCGTTGAATTATCGTCATCACTCACGCAGTGCAAACCATGTCCTCGACATTAAAAAAACGCGGCTTCATTCTTCTACTCTGGCTGTTTGCGGGCGTCATCTCGTTCGGGCAGTCGTGGTATTTTCGCGCGGTCGCGGGCCGTGAAGTGCCGTGGGCGGCCATTGCGCTCACGGCTGCTTCGTTTTCATTGCTGTGGTTTCTGCTCACGCCGGCGATCGTCGCGCTCGCGACGCGCTTTCCGATTGAGCGCAAACGCTGGTTGCCGCGCGTGGGATTGCATCTGCTTTTCGCCGCACTCTTGTCGTTTGCCCAGCAAACCCTCTATAACCTCATCGCCCTCTTCGTGCAAGCCGCGCCTGTTTCATTTGCGCGCGTGTCGCAACTGGTGATCGTCAATTTCGATTACGGCCTCTTGATCTACTTCGTCATTCTCTTGGTGCAGCATGCGTGGCGTTATTATGAACGCTTGCAAGCCGAGCAAGTCCGCGCTGCGCAACTGCAGGGCGAGCTTGCCACCGCGCAATTGCAGGCGCTCAAAATGCAACTGCACCCGCATTTTCTTTTCAACACCCTGAACACCATCAGCGTGCTCATTCAAGAAGAGCCGCGCGTTGCCGGCCGTATGGTGGAGTTGTTGAGCGATCTCTTGCGTTATACTTTGAAAAGCTCCGGCGCGCAAGAAGTGACGCTGCAACAAGAGTTGGAATTTCTCAAACTCTATTTGGAGATCGAGCAAACGCGCTTCGGCGAACGGTTGACCGTCGAGATCAATGTTGCACCGGAAACGCTCGTTGCACACGTGCCGAATCTTATTCTGCAACCGTTGGTGGAGAATGCCGTTCGCCACGGCATTGCCAAGCGTCGCGGCCTGGGCGTGATTGCAATCAGCGCGGAGCGCGAGCATGGCGCGCTGCGTTTGCGGGTGCGCGATCATGGCAATGGCTTCGCCGCGAGCGGCACTGATTATAACTATGGCCGCGCCGGATACGACACAAACGATAACGCCGGCATCGGCCTCGCGAACACTCGCGCGCGGTTGCACACGCTTTATGGCGCGCACGCTTATTTCAAACTAGAAAAGAGCGCAACCGGCGCGCTCGCGGAGATTGTGATTCCATTAAACCCTCTAAACAATTACCCCCTTGAGGGGGGCCAGGGGGGTGTCGCTCAATCGCATGATGAATTTGAAAATAATTTCGCCCGCAATAACACCCCCGCAAGGGGGGAATGAGCCAAGGGCCGAAATGAAAATCCGCACGCTCCTCGTCGACGACGAACCCATTGCGCGCCGCGGCTTGCGCAGCCTGCTCAAAGCCGAACCCGAGGTTGAAATCATCGGCGAATGCGGCGACGGTTTGCAAGCCGTGGAAGAAATCGCGAGCACGGCGCCCGACCTCGTGCTGCTCGATATTCAAATGCCGGAGATCGACGGCTTCAGTGTGATCGAAACGCTCGGGCTCGAACGCATGCCGCTGTTCATCTTCATCACGGCGTATGATGATTTTGCGCTGCGCGCGTTTCGCGTGCATGCGCTCGACTATTTGCTCAAGCCGGTGAAAGCCGCGCTGCTGCACGATGCGCTCGTCCGCGTGCGCGCGCTGCTCGCCGCTCATTCACATGCGCGCGAAGAGCAACGCCTCGCTGCGCTTTTGCGGGACTTGTCGAACACGCAATGTTATGCCGAACGCTTGGTTGTGAAAGAGAAAGACGGCATACTCGTCGTGAAGGTGAGCGAGGTGCTGTGGTTTGAAGCCTGCGGCGATTATGTGCGCATTCAGCATCACGGCAAAAAGCATTTGCTCCGCGAAAAAATCGGCGAATTGGAACAGCGTCTTGATCCCAAGCAGTTCGCGCGCATTCATCGCTCCGCCATCGTCAAACTCGACGCGATCAAAACCATGACGCCGCTCACCAACGGCGATTATAGCGTCACACTTCATGACGGCACGCGTCTTACCTTAAGCCGCACCTATCGCGAAAAGTTCTTTACCCACCTGACCTAAGCTCACCGACTCGACTCTTTTTCAGCACCCTTCATCGCTTTCTCATTCGCCTCGCCGCATCGGCATTGTGACTCGCACACTTCCTGCGTAATGTTCGTAGTGATACCTTTAGGTATTTTGATCAAATGAAATTTGATGATCACAAGCGGTAACCGGACGTGCCGCTTATATCGTGTCATTCAGGAGGAATCTTTTTAAGCACTGGAATCAATGCCCAGCGCCGAAAAAGATTCCTTCTGAATGACAGGTTCTTGGAAGTGTTGCTATAAACGCAGGTCTCATTCCGTAAACCAAAGGAGCATTGGCTATGAAATTTTGCCTCAATGTTAAACTGTGCAGTTCGCTGCTGCAATTGCTCGGAGTTCTTTTCAGCTTACACAGCGCAACACTCCACGCGCAGACCTTCACCAAAATCACGGCTGGCGCGCCCGTCACCGATGGCGGCGGCTCGCGCGCCGTGGTGTGGGTTGATTATGATCACGACAATGATCTCGATCTGTTCGTCACCAACGGCCCGCGCGCCGGGCAGAAAGCATTTCTCTATCGCAACGACGGCGCGCCGAATTTTACATTCACAAAGATCACCGATTCGCCGCTCGTGGGCGACGCCGCGCGCGCGGACGGTAGCAGTTGGGGCGATTATGATAACGACGGCAACCTCGATGCGTATGTCGCGACGTGGTACGGCGACCGCAATCTATTTTATGAAAACAGCGGCGCGGGCATTTTTACCAAGATCACGAGCAACACGATTGTCGGCGATAATGATTTCACGGAGACGTGCAGTTGGGGCGATTATGACAATGATGGCTGGCTCGATCTTTACGTTTCGAACAGCGGCGACGCGAACTCCACGGGGCCGCAGCGCAATTATCTTTATCACAACAACGGCAACAAAACTTTTACGAAGATCACGAGCGGCGCAATTGCGACGGAGACTTTCTATTCGCGCGGCGTCAACTGGGTGGATTATGACGACGACGGCGACTTCGATATGTTTGTCGCGAACGAGGAGAATCAAGCCAACAATCTTTATCGCAATCTGTTAAAGGAAAGCGGCGCGGCGAATTTTGAAAAAATCAGCGCCGGCGCGCTCGTCACGGATCGTGCAACTTCGTGGAGCGCAAGTTGGGGCGATTATGATAACGACGGTGATCTCGATGTGTTTGTCGCGAATTTCAATGGGCAGAACAATGCGCTCTATCGCAACGAGGGCGGGGGCGCGTTCACGAAGATCACGGACGGCATCATGGTGTCGGACGGCGGCTTTTCCGCCAGCACGGGCTGGGGCGATTACGACAACGACGGCGATCTCGATCTCTTC
>CAYNDW010000130.1:0-11704 GCA_964395375.1 uncultured Cytophagia bacterium | reverse complement strand
CGGGAAAAATAGATATAGAGCTTATCCGTCACGGAATCGATCACCACATCGACCCAATTATTCACGCCGGTTTGAATGGTGTTCTTGCGAATCCACGTCGCGCCGTCATATTGCCACAAGAACCACTCGGCGCGCGTTTCGTGAAAGGCCACGGCCCACCACTTATTGTCGTAATAAAAAATTTTGCTCTGGTTGGATTTTTTGTGATCGCTCGTCGTGGTTGAAGAAAGCGGAGCGCCGCTTTGCGCTGAGGCGTGCGGCGCAACCCACAAACTGAACATGATCACGGCCACCCACACCGCTCCCTGCAACAGCCCGGCACAGCGTGAACGAAAAAACATTATGCGTCTCCTTGAAAGGTTTAGACTCTGATCTGACAATGAAATAGGAACGTGTCGCAATCCCGAGGGCGCAGCATCAAGCTGGAAGGAGGGGTTTCACGGTTGGAAGGCGCGGAACAAAAAGCGCCGCAATCCCGGCCCGCAACTTGGTGAGGTTGAACCTCTCATCGGATCGCCAAAGCTCCCTTGCCAAGAACGAATCCAAAGGCTCCTGGTGACGTATTTCGCCGAATCATTTGCGCCACGAGGTCGGAGGTGGGAAATACAGAAAACATCACCCCAATATACCTTGCCCAAACAACGCTTGCGTAAGGCGCAAAGGAAAATGACGAGAGAAAAGAGAAGAGAGGAAAAATGATTTGTGAGGAGAGGCTGGCAGAAGGGAGGCAGGCTTCAAGCAAAAGCTCATGAAGCTTCGCCGCTCTTGCTCGAAAGCACGCGCGAAGTTAATCGCTACTTTTTGAAAAAGCAAGAAGCAGAGTGCCATGCACCCCCGACCTTTCCCTTGCTATTCCTTGCCGTTTTTCCTATGTTGCGCGCCGTTGTTATCAACCAAACGCACCCAATTCCATGACCAATACCGCCGCGAATTACCTCAACGAACAACTCGCTCGCCGCGCCCCACGCGCAGAAAATACGAGCACTCCTGCTCCACCGCCGGAGAGCCTCGTCGTGCATTATCACGAGATCGCGCTGAAGGGCAACAATCGCATCCATTTTGAGAAGCGTTTGCAGCGCAACATTCTCCGCGCGACTTCGCCTCTCGGCGTGTATGCCATGGTCCGGCTCTATGGCCGCTTGCTCTGCAAGCTTACGCCGAGCGCGAACGTTGGAGCGATCTGTTCCGAGCTAAAGAAAATTTTTGGCATTGCCTATTTCGCGCCCGCTTATAAGCTCGAACAGGATATCGGCGCAATCACCGCGTTGGCGCTCAAACTCCTCGCGCAACAAAACTTCAACACCTTCAAAGTTGAAACCAAACGCTCGCAAAAGCATTTTCCTCTTACTTCGCCGCAGATCAACGTGCATGTCGGCGATGCGGTGCTGCAAAATTTCAACGTGCGCGTTGACCTGCACAATCCCGAAGTCACTGTTTGGATCGAAGTCGCGGACAATTATGCCTTGCTGTACACCGAACGCATTCTCGGGCCCGGCGGTTTGCCCGTTGGCTCCGCGGAACAAGCCGTGTGTCTGCTCTCCGGCGGCATTGATTCGCCCGTGGCCGCGCATCGCATTTTGAAACGCGGCGTGAATTTGATCTACGTGCATTTTCACAGCGCGCCCTTCACCACCAACGCTTCGCAAGAGTTGGTCGAACGCCTCGTGCAGCTTCTCACCGAGTATCAACAACAAGCGCTGCTCTACTTCATCCCCTTCACGGAAATTCAACAACACATTGTCGCCAACAGCCCGCCGAGTTTGCGCGTGATTTTATATCGCCGCGAAATGCTGCGCCTCGCGGAGCGCATTGCGCACAAGCATCGCGCGCCCGCATTGCTCACCGGCGATAACGTCTCGCAAGTTGCGAGTCAAACGCTTTCGAATCTGCGTGTGATCAATGAGGCGACGACGTTACTCGTGCTCCGCCCGTTGGCGGGAGACGACAAACAAGACATCATCAAGCAGGCGCGACAGCTCGGCTCCTTTGCGATTTCCACCGAACCGTTTGAAGATTGCTGCTCGCTCTTCGTTCCGCCCAATCCCGAAACGCATGCGAAGCTCGACCGCGTATTGCAGGTCGAATCGAAGCTCGAATTGGAACCGCTGCGCAAAGCAGCGCTCGCGCAAGCTGTCGAAAAAATTTTCAAGTATCCAGTTCCCGTCGCGCAGCACCTCCACAATTCCCCCCTTGAGGGGGGCCAGGGGGATGTTCTTGATGGCAAACACGACATTCCAATTCATCGTGCACTTGGTCTATGATACTGAACAACACCCCCCTCAAGGGGGGAAATGTTTTAATGAAAAAACGAAAGCCCTCATGAAAAATCCCAGCCTTCCGTTTACCGAACAAGAGCCCGTCATTTTTTACGACCGCAAGCAGCGCGTGTATTACGATCTGCTTCGGACCGGGAAGAAAACCAACATTCGCGGCGACATGTTGCCGCATGATGAAATTATCGGGCGGCACGAAGGCTTTTTGCTGCGCTCGCAACGCGACGTGAAGTTTTGGGTGTTTCGCCCGACGCTCAACGATCACGTGGTCAACATGCCGCGCGGCGCCACGGTCATTTATCCCAAAGACCTCGGCATCATCTTGCAATATGCGGATATTTATCCCGGCGCGAAAGTGGTCGAAGCCGGACTCGGCTCCGGCGCATTGGCCACGACGCTACTGCGCATGGTCGGCCCCGAAGGCACAGTCATCAGCTATGAGTTGCGCCGCGACTTCATTGAAATTGCCAAACGCAATATGCTCAACTTCATCGGCGAAACGCCCAATCATATCGTGCGCGAAGCGAGCATCTATGAGCAATTTGACGAAGAGAATGTCGATCGCGTTTTGCTCGATGTGCCGGAACCTTGGCGCGTGACGCATCTGGCCGCGTCCAAGCTGCGCACCGGCGGCATTATTTGCAGCTATTCGCCCACGATCTTTCAGGTCAAATCGTTTGTCGAGTCTCTGCGCGTCACACACTGCTTCATGGCGGTGATGAGTTTCGAAACCATGTTCCGCCGGTGGAATGTTGAGCCGATGTCCGTGCGGCCGGAGTTGCGCATGATCGGCCACACGGGATTTTTAACCATCGCGCGCAAAGTTGAAAGCGGCGCAGTGGAAAGCGAGGAAGCCGCGGTTATTGCAGAGGCAAGTGAAGAAGATCAAGCAGAATAATTTTTAAATGGTAATACCTCAGTTACGTGTGGAGTAGCGCAGGCATCCTGCCTGCAGACAAGATGTCTGCGCTACGTTTTCCACCAATAACTGAGGCATTACTTTAAATGAAGGAGTGCGAGAACTCATGGCGCGATTGCGAAAAATTTTAGTGGCCACGGATTTTTCTCCGTACGGCAACGCTGCGATCAAACATGCGCTTGCTTGGGCGGAAACCAACCAAGCCAAGCTGTGGATCTGCACCGTGATTCCCGATCTCCCGCTCACCAATGAAGAGATGATGATGCTGCGCGTGAATCTCGACGAGGTGCGCGCGTACAATCAGAAAAAGCTCGGCGAAGCACGCGCGAAGTTGGAGCGCGTCGTTTCTTCCGCGCAAAAGCAGCGCGTGAAGATCTACTTCGTGGTGCGCGACGGCAAGCCCGCGCATGAAATCTTGGCGCTCGCGCAAGAAATCAAAACCGATTTGATCGTCCTCGCCAGCAACGGCCAACACGGCTTTGCGGATTTATTGCTCGGCTCCACTACGGATCGCATCGTGCACAAAGCGCCGTGCTCCGTGCTTGTGGTGCGGGAAAAGGGTAAGTGAAAGCCTCGACTTCGTGAATGATCAGCCACGGCTTGGCCGTGGCTGATGTTTGTGTGTGATGAAAAACCGAAGCCACAGTTTGACCGTGGCCGATCATGATAATTCAACCAGGAACGACGATATGCCCTCTCCCAGCCGTTTTCTTTCCGGTCGAAAAATTTTTCCACAAGCGATCAAGCCCAACATGACGGTCGCGGAATTGGTTGAACAAACTTTTTATGCTTACAACGCGGCGCGGTTGCACGAAGCTTGTCGCCTCTTCACGGAAAAAATGCTCGAGCCGGACGTGACCATCGGCATGAGCCTTACCGGCGCGCTCTCGCCCGCGGGCCTCGGCATGTCCGCGATCATTCCATTGATTGAAAACGGTTTTGTCGATTGGATCGTCTCGACCGGCGCGAATCTTTATCATGACACGCATTTCGGGCTCGGCATGAGCATGCATCAAGGCACGCATCAAGCCGACGACGTGGTGCTGCGCGAAGAAGGCGTGGTGCGCATCTACGACATCTTTTTTGATTATCACGTGCTGCTTGACACCGACGCGTTTTATCGCCAGATCATTCAAGCGCCGGAGTTTCAACGCCCGATGAGCACCGCGGAGTTTCATTATCTCGCGGGAAAGTACGTGGACGCGCGCGAGAAAGAGCTGAAGCAGAAACGCACTTCGATTCTCGCCGCGGCGTATGAACATGCCGTGCCGATTTACACCTCTTCGCCCGGCGACTCTTCGATTGGAATGAATGTCGCCGCACAAGCATTGGCGGGCAACAAACTGATGTATGATGTGAATGCGGATGTGAATGAAACTGCGGCGATTGTGCTCGACGCGAAACGCAATGCCGGCAAGAGCGCGGTACTCATCTTTTTCTGCGGCTAGCAGAATAATTTTATGCTGCAAACCGATCCGCAATTGCAGGAGGTGATGAAGATCGCGGAAATGGGCCACGATTACTTTTTGCAATTCACCGACGCGCGCCCCGACACCGGCGGACTTTCCGGCGCCACGCCCGCGGAAGCCGTGAGCTGGGGCAAAGTCGATCCCGACAAGCTGCCCGACACGGTCGTGTGCTATTGCGATTCGACGATTGTGATGCCGATCATGGTGGCGTACGCGCTCACCAAACACGCGCCGCGCAAACCGAAGCGCTTGTTTGATCGCAGAAAAGATTTAATGGCGCGCTTGCAAGCGGAATATGAAGCCGCGCAGAAAGAATAAAAACTCAAACGTTCCCAGTTGCTCCTGATGAGTTTTGATTTTCAAATTCGGTAATCGCCCCCCAAAACCTGTCATTCAGGAGGAATCTTTTTACTCGCTGGAGACTTATTCCAGTGCGTAAAAAGATTCCTCCTAATTGACATGACACGGGGGCCTCGTTACCGAATTTGATCGTCAAATTTCATTAGGAGCGGGAAGCACATTGCGATGTGCGCCTGAAGGCGCTACTACAAACACGGACTCTATTACGAAAGGACTATCTTGGAAAACAAAATCGCCGTCTTCATCGACCTCGAAAATTTGGTGTTGGGCGACCGCCAATCGGGCATCGCCTTTGACATCAACAAGATTCTCGAACGCCTGCTCGAAAAAGGCAAGATCGTGGCGAAGAAAGCCTATTGCGATTGGCAGGCTTATCCCAAAGAAAAAGAATCGCTGCACCAAGCGGCCATCGAGCTGATCGAAATTCCCCATCGCAAGATGACGGGCAAAAACTCCGCGGACATTCATCTCGTCGTGGACGTGATGGAAATGTGTTATGCGAAAGAGCATATTAATTTCTTCGCCATCCTCTCCGGCGATTCGGATTTCAGCCCGCTCGTTTCCAAACTCAAAGAGAACGGCAAAACCGTGATTGGCGTGGGCCGCAAGGAAGCTTCTTCCGCGTTGCTCATCAGCAATTGCGACGAGTTTCTTTTTTATGAAGACTTGTTCCGGCCCGCGGGCGAGCCGCCTAAGATCAAAGGCCTGCCGCGTAAAAAAGCGCAAGTGTTCTATTGGCTGCTTGATGCGATCCAAGCTTTGATGCGCGAGAACAAAGAAATTTTCTTTGCCTCGACGATTAAAGAAACGATCAAACGCAAACGCCCGTCGTTCGACGAGGGCGAGTTCGGCTATCGTTCGTTTCAAGAATTGTTGGACGACGCGCGCGCCAATGGCATTTTGACGCTCGCCAAACACGAGAAGAGCGGCACATACATCGTGACCGGCTTCGGCGCGGGAGGGGCGTGAACGCTTGCTTGGAGTGTGGGATTGGTGGAGTGTTGGAGTAACTTTTTTTTGTCATTCAGCAGGAATCTTTTTAAGCACGCGACAGCATTTCCAGTACGCAAAAAGATTCCCGCTGAATGACATGCGAGGTGGGAACATGTCATCTCGTTCGTGCTCAGAGTGTATGCTCCATTCATGGATAACAGCGAAATTTGATTTTGCAAATGTCAGATCAAATTCAGCGCAGCAAAATCCGGTTTCGCTCAGATTGCTTCATAACCTTGTGAGGAGGTAGCAATGATTCGCCTGAAAAATAGTTTGCTGCTCGTCATCAATGTGCTGTTCGTTATTCCTGCTTGGGCGCAGCAGCAAAGCGCCGAGCGCGCGCTGTATGATTTCATGGTGCGCGAGCGTTTGACCACGACGAACGGCCCGCGTTCCGTTGAATGGCTACCAGAGGGCAGCGGCTATTTTGTGAGCGAAGAAGATGCAGCCACGAAGAGCACGAGTTTTTTTCGTGTTGACCCGGCGACGCAGAAGCGCACGCCACTGTTCGATCAAGCCACGCAGCAAAGTTTAGTACGCGGCTACAATAATCTCACCAAGCAAGAAATCAAAAATCTTCCATTAAAAAGTTTTACGTATCTGCCGGGCGGCGCAGCCATTACCTTTTCGATTGATAAAAGATATTTTCACTATGACTTCAAATCGGCTATCCTGCGTGAGTTTCTTCGACCAACGGTTGCGCCGCAGCCTGGCTCGAAGGATTTGATGCGCGGCATGGCTGCAAGCCAATTGTGGAACGGCGAATACGCACCCGACTTTTCGCACTTTGCGTATGTGAAAGAGTTTGATCTCTATCTCGTCAACACGAGCACCGGCGAGGAGAAGCGGCTCACTTTCGGCGGCAATGAAAATCTTTTGCACGGCCGGCCCGATTGGGTTTATCCCGAAGAGTTCGCGCAACTCACCGCGTATTGGTGGTCGCCGGATGGGCGCAAGCTCGCTTATTATGAGTTCGATGAAAGCCAGGTCCACAAATATCCGCTCGTGCATGATCTCAAACCCGAAGCGGAAGTTGAGATGCAAAGTTATCCCAAGGCCGGCGAAACGAATCCCACGGTGAAGCTTTTCATCGTCGATATTGCGACCGGCAAGAACGTCGAGATTCCCACGAACAGCTCGAGCGACGTGTATCTCATCAAACCCAAGTGGCTGCCCGATGGCAGCGGCTTCACGTTTCAGCGCATGAATCGCCGGCAGAATGAATTGGAGTTGCTCGTGGCCGATCGCGAGACCGGCGCGACGCGCGCGCTTTTGGTTGAAAAAGAAGAAGCCTTCATCAATCTGCACGATGACTTCATCGTACTACAAGACGGCAAACACTTCCTGTGGAGTTCGGAGCGCAGCGGTTGGCGGCATCTCTATTTGTATGATCTGCAAGGCCAACTCGTGCGCCAACTCACCAAAGGCGAATGGCCGGTGGAGGGCATTACGCAGGTAGATGAAAAGAACAAGTGGATCTACTTCACGGGCTACACGAACGACGGTTTGGAGCTGCACTTCTTCCGCGTGAATCTCGAAGGCACGAAGCAACAACAATTGACGAGCGCGCCCGGCACGCATCGCGTAAGCCTCGATCCCGCGTGCAAGTATTTCACGGACTCGTATTCTGCTTTCACCACGCCGCCGACGATGAATGTGCATAGCGCGGAGGGCAAGCTGCTGAACAATCTGATGAGCACGAATACGGCGCGCCTCGACTCATTAAAGCTTTTGCCGCCGGAGCTGGTCCTCGTCAAAGCCGCGGACGGCACGACGGACTTGCACGGCCTGCTCTTCAAGCCTGCGAATTTTGATCCGAATAAAAGGTACCCACTCTATGTCAGCGTGTATGGCGGCCCGCATTCGAAGAGCGTGCGCAACAGTTATCAGACGAGCAGCTCGGCGCAGCGTATGGCGCAACTCGGCTTCATTGTGTGGACGCAAGACAATCGCGGCCTCGTGAATCGCGGAAAGAAATTTGAAACCGAAACGTATATGAAGCTCGGCCAAGTCGATCTCGCGGATCAAACCGCGGGCGTGAAGCAAATCACGCAGCGCTCGTATGTGGATGGCAGTCGCGTGGGCGTGTTTGGCTGGTCGTATGGCGGGTACATGACTTCGATCATGATGCTCAAAGAGCCGGAAGTTTTTCACGTGGGCATTGCGGGCGCGCCGGTTACGGATTGGCGCAATTACGACACGATCTATACCGAACGCTACATGCGCACACCGCAAGAGAACACGGAAGGCTATGATCTCGGCTCCGCGTTGCCCTATGCGAAGAATCTCAAAGGCAAGCTGCTCATTCTGCACGGCAGCGTGGATAACAACGTCCATCCCGGCAACACGATTCAATTGCTCGACGCGCTCATCAAAGCGCAAAAGAAATTCGACCTCACGTTTTATCCCGAACAACGCCATGGCGTCGGCGGCCCTGGCGCGCAACATGTGAATAGTTCGATGATTGATTTCTTGCTGGAGCATTTGAAATCGCATACGCCGGCGACGGCGCTATGAGTTGCTGTTGAACCTTTGAAGAAAACAAAGCGATTGATTTTAAAGTAAAGGAGTCGCACTTTCTTTTGCGGAAGAGGCAAGAATGGTGGCCGTACCCTACTTCAGACAAAACCGTTATTACACCTGTGGTCCAGTCTGTTTGAGGATGGTACTTGCATATTGGGGCCACGAGACGGATGAAGTCAGTTTGTCGATGCGTTGTCGTACGAACGTTTTTGGCACCTCTGCCGATGAACTTGTTGACGCGGCCCGCCGCTTGGGCTTTGAAAGTGCTTGCACATTGTGGAGTAAATACTCGTTTCTGTCGCTAGCGCTCAAAAAAAATGTGCCTCCTATCGTGGCAGTGGATGCGACGATTCTTTACGGCAAGCAAGAGCGCATTTACACCAAACATAACATTGTCGTGAGTGAGGCAAATTCACGCAGGGTTGTTTATCACGACCCTGATTTCGGTCAGAACTTAATCGTATCGCCAGATCTATTCAAAGAAGCCTGGCGGCGAGCTCGATACGAGGTGATTTTGATATGGCCCGCCGAAAAAATCTTCGGAAAAACGATTACGAAAAAATTGCGGAAATAATCGACGAGTACTTGCTCCGGCACGTCGGTGAATTGGCGGTTCGCGGCGTGACGCGATTCGATGAAAATCGGAGGCACTGGATTGCCACGATTATGTGCGAAACCCCGCGCGGCATCTTGCCTGCAGGCAAGATCGAGTTGGATGAAAATCTCGATATCGTACACGCCACTCCTCGCGACGATATGACGCGAACAGTCGAAGAACAATTGCGCCGCCTGCCTCATCTCGTGTTTGCGGAGGAAGAGGAGCTCAAAGCCAAAGGCATCGACGCCATCACGCTTTGGCATCCCAGCCTGGTTTGAAGGCGATAGGAATAGAATCCGTGCGCGTTTTTGATTATGGCTCATTTCTCCTATAGCTTCTCTTTCGTCTGTTGCCTCGCAATTATTCTTGCCTGCACGTCCTCTGCGCCGGTACCTGTTGCGCAATCCGGCTTCGCTTTGAAAGTGAAAAACGAGACGAGCCGCCTCGAAATCTTCAGCGTCTTTCTTCTTCCGGAAGAAGAGACTGAAATAGAAGTGCTGCAAGCCGACGGCGAGGTTACTGCGCATACTGAAGTGGGTGGAACACTCCGCACACTGAGCCGCAACAAGTGGAACTATCGCGCGCCTGCAACGAGCGGTAATTTTGTTGTGCAGATCGCAGCGCCCTTGAAGCGCGTGCGCCTTAATGTGTTCGTCATGGTTCCTTTCGCCGAAATCAAAGACGAATACTTGCACGGTTATCGTATCGGCTCCTATCCCGAGCAACCTTTGCGCGGGCAACGTGCTTACGCCACTCCTGCCGGCTTTATCAAAGTCACCGCTTCCAACCAAAATATTTTTCTCACACCGCATTTTCAACTCAAACAGTTTTTGTGCAAGCAAGAGGGCGCGTTTCCGAAATTCGTGGTGCTGCACGAACGCTTGCTGCTCGCGCTCGAACACATTTTGCAAGCCGTGCAAGCCGAGGGCTATCAGATCAACACGTTCGGCTTCATCAGCGGCTATCGCACGCCGTTTTATAACGCGACCATCGAGAACACGTCCAACAGCCGCCACGTTTACGGCGACGCTGCGGACATTTTCATCGATGCGGATCTCGACGGCAAGATGGATGATTTGAACCGCGACGGCTCGATCAACGAACGCGACGTGCGCCGGTTCTTTGATTTGATCGACGAACTTTCGGAGAAGGAAGCGTTCAAAACTTTTACCGGCGGCTTGGGTTTGTACAAACGCACCGCCGCGCATGAGGGCTTTGTGCATGTCGATACCAGAGGCGCGAAAGCGAGGTGGTGAGGTTTGCTGCGCAGCAAACGCGACGCGAGTTGTGCAAAACCTTGCCATTGGAACTTATTTCGGGCTGCGGGATAAAACTGATATTGTCTTTTTCATACCAACCCCTGCGCGTGGAAATTGGGGAAATTTCCCTTGACTAACGTCCGGCAATCCGTAAATTCGGACGGCTTTAGGAACGCGCCGCTCCGCAATGTTTTGAACAATCGCACGGCGGAGTTTATTTTCGCAGACCCCGAATGGAGTGACCCATGAAGAAACTGAGCGCGACTCTGCTCATCGTATTGGTTTTGGCTTCCGCTGCTC
The DNA here is from genome assembly GCA_964395375.1 of uncultured Cytophagia bacterium. Classification (GTDB taxonomy): domain Bacteria; phylum Zhuqueibacterota; class Zhuqueibacteria; order Zhuqueibacterales; family Zhuqueibacteraceae; genus JABWAN01. The sequence continues at coordinate 1,010 of CAYNDW010000130.1, read as the reverse complement.
CCGCGCAATTTTATTTTGGCCGCAATAAAGTGCACTACGATAAATTTGAGTGGCAAATTCTCAAAACCACGCACTTCGATATTTACTTCTACCCCGAGATGCGCGAGTTGGCCGAAGTCGGCGCGACCTATGCCGAAACCGCGTACAACCGCCTCGAAAATCTCACCAATCACAACATCAACCATCGCATTCCGCTGATCTTTTATTCCAACCATTTTCATTTTCAGCAGACCAACACCATCCCCTCGCTCATTCCGGAAGGCGTGGGCGGCTTCTTTGAATTTCTCAAAGGCCGCGTCGTTATTCCCGCCAACGGCAGCTTGGCGCAATTCGAGCATGTGATCAATCACGAACTGGTACACGTTTTCACGCACGGCAAAGCGAGCCGGGTGTTGCGCGATCACAAGAAGACGCAATTCTCCGGCATGCCGTTGTGGTTCACGGAGGGCATCGCGGAGTATTGGTCCGAAGGCTGGGATACGGAAGCGGAGATGTTCATGCGCGACGCAGTGCTCTCCGGTTACCTGGTGCCGCTGAGTGAAATCTATCGCATCTACGGCTCGTTTTTGATGTACAAAGAAGGCCAGGCCATTTGCAAGTTCATCGCGGAAACGTACGGCGAAGAGAAGCTGTTGCAGCTCATCGAAAACGTGTGGAAGTCGGATAATTTTTCCGAAGTGATGGAATTGACGCTGGGCGTGAACTATCGGAAGTTTGATGAGAAATGGCTCTATCATCTTAAGAAGAACAAATATCCGCTGATGGAGGGCAACGATTCACCCGGCATGATCACCAAGCATCTCACCGATCGCGGCATCAACACCAAGCCCACTTTCGCGGCCTACAACAACGAGCGCGAGGTGATATTCATTTCCAATCGCGTGGGCTATTCGAATTTGTATCGTGTGCCCTATGGCAAAGAGCGCGCGGAGAAGACCGAGCTCGAGACGCTCGTGAAAGGCGAGCGCAGTTCGGAGTTCGAGGCGTTCAATCTGTTGAAGAGCAAGCTG
>CAYNDW010000129.1:0-11745 GCA_964395375.1 uncultured Cytophagia bacterium | reverse complement strand
CATCAATCTCAGCACGTTCGGCTTGCGTTTGAATCCCGTGCTCATGCTCTTCGGGTTTTTAGGCATATTGGCCGCGGGCAACGACATCTACAAATTCCTGCGGCCGCCTTCAGACAAGAACGCTTGGTATTTCGGTCACATGACGGGCATGGTCGCATCATATATCGCCGCGGTCTCCGCGTTTTCCGTGGTGAATTTTACGTTCTTGCCGCCGCTCGTGCGCTGGCTCTGGCCCACGGCCATCGGCGCGCCGCTGCTTATGTTTTGGATTGCGCGCCATAAAACTAAACTCAACTCCAAGAAGCAAGTCGCGGTTGCGCCTACATATGAACTCGTGACGGACTAATTCTGCGGTGTAGCATTCGCAGGTATCACAAATCGCAGGAGCGGCTTATTTCCCTCAATGGCGCCATTCCGGAGGAATCTTTTGCAACACTCGGCGGCATCTCCAGCGAGCCAAAAGATTCCTTCTAAATGCAATACCGTTCACTTAGTAGTCCTACCCCCTTGTGGGGTACTGTAACGTGTGCAGAACCATCGGCCCACAAGGGGCCGGGACTACGGAAGATCGCTTAAATGAACAGTATTGCTTCTAATTCTACTTCAACAGATTTCATTTTCTGCCCGCGAAACACACGAATGACGCGAAAAAAGCCTTTCGTGTGTTTCGCGTCATTCGTGGGCAAGGCTTTTAATCTGCCTAAGTAGAACTAAGGATCGCCGATTAAATAACTTTCCCACTTTCTTTAGCCGTCATTCCCGCAATCTTTAAGCGGGAATCCATTCCATGCACTTGGATGCCCGATTAAAGCGCTCGGGCATGACAGATCAAACGAGTAAGTTATAAAAACGGCATTCCTAAATGACAGCGAAGAATCGCTGCGGTGAAAGATAACACGCACAAATCATTCTGCCCCAAATTGCCTACGGCTAGCAAAGCAAGCTTTCCCGTTTTGAATTGAGCACAAAAAAACTATTTTAAGTCATGGCGCACTGGCATAGTAAAAAGAATTTTAGGACGTTGCTCCTCGCCGACTCGCTCATTGCCGTGTTCTTGGCCGTCCTCGGTGTTGGGGCGGGCGAGGAGCCGTGGCTCATGAGCTTGCTGGAGAATTTCATTTATTCTCACGCCATCGGCACCTCGATCTTTGTCTTGGTTTATGGCTCCGGCATTCCTTACGCCCGGAACAATCTCGGCAAGCTGCTCGGGTTGACCGGCTTGTTTGTTCTAGGCGGATGGTGGGGCACGATCATCACGCTGGTGAGCCTGCATTTCTTGTTCGGCCGCGCGTTGACGTGGAGCGTATTCACTTCGCATCTCTTGCTCACCGGTGTGCTTGCGTTTGTTTTTGGCGCCGCGGTTTATAGTTTCTTCGCCGTGCGCGAACGTTTGCAAGATACGATTGCCGCGCTCGCGGACAAAGAGGTGAAGGAGCAGCAGCTTCTTCGCCTTAAAACCAAAGCCGAGTTGGAAGCGTTGCGCGCGAAGGTCAATCCGCATTTTTTATTCAACACGCTCAATTCGATTGCAAGCCTCATCCCGACTGATCCCAACAAAGCCGAAGAGATGGTGCAACGCCTCGCGCGCTTGTTTCGCTATACGCTCGAGGCGAGCAATCGCGAGGTGATCAAACTCGAAGACGAGTTGCGCTTTTGCCGCGAGTATTTGGAAATCGAGAAAGTGCGCTTAGGCGCGCGCTTGCAGTATGAGATTAACAGCGACCCCGCCCTTGCCGCAATGCTGCTTCCCGGCCTGCTGCTCCAGCCTTTGATCGAAAACAGTGTGAAGCACGGCATTGCTTCCGCGAAAAACGGCGGGCAGATCACGCTCAACGCGCGCCGCGAGCAGGAGGTTTGTCATGTGGAAATTATCGACACCGGCAAAGGCTTTGATCACGCCGAAATCACGGAGGGTTTTGGCTTGAGCAGCGTGCGCGAGCGTTTGGCTTTGCACTATGGCGAAGCCGCGAAGTTTGAACTTGAGACAAACAACGGCGTACGTATTCGTATGCAATTGCCGTTCACAATGCCCGAAAATGCTGCGCCTTTGAAACGCGACCCAGTATAAAAAATGTCATTCTGCAAGAAACTTTCCACGCGCTGGGAAGAAAGCCCGGGACGAGGGTAGTCCCTGGCAGGATGACAACGAGAGCCGGCGTTTTCCTTCCAATTACAACTGTCGAAGTTGTTGCGAAAGCCATATGGCGAATTACAAAATTATTATCGTCGAAGACGAGCCGCTCGCGCTGCAACGTCTCGAGCGTTTGCTGCAGCCGTTCAACGACTTCATCGAAATTGTCGCGCGCGCAAGCAATGGCGAAGAAGCGGTCGAGCAGATCAACTCACTCAAACCCGATTTGATCTTTCTCGATATCCAATTGCCGGAACTGAACGGCTTCGAAGTGCTTGAACGGCTCACGTCTCTTCCGCTCATTATCTTCTCCACGGCTTACGATGAGTTCGCGCTCAAAGCTTTCGAGACCAACGCCATTGACTATCTGCTCAAGCCGGTTGAGCCGGAGCGTTTGCAGCGCGCGCTGGAAAAGCTACGCCGTCTCACCGGCAATGAACAATTGCAACTGCAAGCGCAACTGCAAAAACTTTTAGAGGAGATTAAAAAGCCCAAGCTGCAACGGCTGCAAGTGCGCACCGGTGATCGCATCCGTTTGCTCGACTACAGCGAGATCTGTTTCTTCCGCGCCGTGGATAAATATGTCGAAGTTCACACTCTGCACGAATCTTTTCTGCTCGATCAATCCCTCAATCAACTCGAAGCGGAATTGCCCGCCGAACAGTTCGTGCGCATTCATCGCGCCGCGCTGGTGAATATGAAACACGTACACGAAATCGTGCGCGGCCTCGGCGGCAATTATCGCGTGCGCCTCCGCGACAAGAAAGCGACCGAGCTGCCCGTAAGCCGCGCCTCGAAAGGAAAGTTGCGATTGATATAAGCCGTAAAAAAGCTTGATTGAGGCCCTGTGGTTCTGTACGTTTCGGTCACGTCTTCCACCAAACCTTAATTGCCGGAGATTGCCATGATTGAAATGCAAGAACTGATCTTCGAAGCGCCGACTCTCGCGGGGTCCGAATTAGAGGAGGACAAATGGCTTCGGGAAAAGCTGGCGTTTTATCGACTCTTGCCGACGTTATTAGGTTCATTGCGAGGCAAATGGGTCGCAATACACAACGAAACCGTCTTTGAAGTCGGCGATTCTTTTCATGGAGTGCTCGCTGTCGTGGGCGAGCGTTTACCCAAGACCGACATCTATATTCAATTGGTTGATGAAAAGATGCCGGTGGTTAGAATGTCTTCTCCACGCCTAGCATGGAGGTAGAAGCTTGACCCTTGTGTACAAATACAATCGGCAAATCTATCCGCCGGCTCCATTAATCTCGGTAATAGTTAGAAGCACCAAAGACGCCGGGTTGTATGTAGCAACACCCGCCTTGACTGATTATGGCGCCGATTTCTCCGTCATCACCGAAGAAATCTTTGAAGCGTTGATGCCGGTTTGTGTTGGCGATGCCTATGTGGAGGGGTTTATTGGCGAAGGCGAAACGCTTCGTCTTTATGCAGTTGGCGTTGAGTTCCATGGCTGGCACTTTCCTCGTGTTCCGGTTTTCGTTGACTCAAAAAACTACATTATCCTCGGACGCGACCTTCTCAATAAATTCGACATCCGCCTCAACGGCATCGAAGGCAAGCTCGAAATCCTGCGTGGCCCCACTTGATTTGCGCTTCCAGCCTATTCAAAAGCTTCAGGATCTCGCCGAATCTCCAGCCTCAATTTACCTCGCTTAAAGTAAGATTGTGTTTGCTCTGATTGAGCGTTTCGCGCTTTCATTCGTCTATGAACCAGGCACTTTCGAATTTCCAATTTCTCACACCGTAAGTTGAAACTGATGAGGCAAGCGATTCTCTTAATCGTTTTGCCCGGAAATATTTTGCGCTTCTTTTTAAAGCGCAGGAACTTCACTGAAGACAACCGAACTCATATGATCACGCGCACCGGGTACAGGCCTCGTTGCTTTACGTCGATATTGGTAGCCGCCGGGCTGTTGCCTTTTTGCCTCTTCTCGCAAACCAGCCCGTTCCGTTTCGAACGGCTCTCGCTCGAACAAGGCGTATCGCACAATCTCGTGTACGCGCTGCATCAAGATCGCATCGGCTTTATGTGGTTCGGCACCATGTATGGCTTGGTGAAATACGACGGCCGGCGCTATACCACGTTCAAACATGATCCCACCGATTCCACTTCGCTCTCGTACAACGACGTGATCGCCATTCATGAAGACCGCGCCGGCAATTTGTGGATCGGCACCTGGGGCGGCGGCTTGAACAAGTTCGATCCGGTCACGGAAAAATTCACGCGCTATTTGCATCGCACCGCAGACAGCACCAGCCTGGGCGAAAATACCGTGTGGACGATTTGCGAAGATCACACCGGCGCGATTTGGGTTGGGCATAATGAAGGCGCGGAGCGTTTGACTTTTTCCGCGGAGCCGAAAGCGCGCTTCGAACATTTCTCGTTTCATGTGCTTGACAATCCCGCGTCTCCGGCAACCGTGCGCACCATATTTGAAGACAGTAAAAAAAGATTGTGGTTCGGCACCAGCGGCGGCGGCCTGGTGCAACTCGTGCGCGAAGAAGGCGCCGAACGATTTGTGGTGACGCACAGCAGCGCAAATGATTCTTCCGGCCTCGCGGATAATTCCGTGAACGTGATTTATGAAGACGGCAAACATAATCTCTGGCTCGGCACCAACGCGGGCTTGCAGCAATTGAGGGAAACCGCCGGCGCGTATACCTTCCGCAATTGGCACAGCAATCCCGCAGACGCGACAAGTTTGAGCAATAATCATATTGAAAAGATCGTGGAAGATCATGCCGGCAACCTGTGGGTGGGAACCGCGCATGGCCTTAATCGGCTTGATGCAACGCGCGCGCGGAGTCAACGTATTTTCGCACGGCCGCGCGATCCGCATGGCTTGACGAGCAACAACATCGTGGCGTTGTGTTGTGATCGCGCCGGCATGTTGTGGATTGGCACCTATTATGGCGGCGTGCATACGCTTGATCCGAACGGTTCTAAATTTGAGCAGATAAGCCACACCCCGGGCAATGACAACGGCTTGGGCGCTCCCCTCGTGCGCGCCATTCAACAAGATCGCGCGGGCACGCTCTGGCTCGGCACTTTCGGTGGCGGCCTCACGGCAATTACGAACGCGGCTTCACCCGCACCGCGGTTCGCGCACTTTCGTTTTGATCCACAAAACGCAAACACCCTCAGCTCGAATCTCATCACTGCGCTGTGCGAAGATCGCGACGAGAAGTTGTGGGTTGCCACGCGCAATGCCGGTTTGAATGCGCTGGATCGTTCCCGCCGCCGGGTGCAACGTTATCATGCCGAGCCGCAGGGCTTGTTGAGCGAGGCGCTCAATTGTGTTTATGAAGATCGCGCCGGTGAATTGTGGATCGGCACGGAGGGCAGCGGCTTGAACCGGCTTGATCGCGCGCGCAAAAATTTTACGCGCTATCAACACGATCCTAAGCGCGCGGGCAGCTTGAGCAATGATTATGTGAATACGATCTACGAAGATTCCGGCGCCGGCGGGACACTTTGGTTCGGCACGTTTCGCGGCTTGAATCGTTTTGATCGGCAAACGCAAGCCTTTCAAAGTTTTCGCCACGTGTTGAATGATCCGCAGAGTTTGAGCAACGACTATGTCTTTTCCATTTATGAAGACCGCGCCGGAAATTTTTGGGTGGGCACGAGCGATGGTTTGAATTTGTTTGATCGCGCCAGAGGCCGGGCAAAAACGTATTATGAAAAAAGCGGCTTGCCCAACGGCGTGATCTACGGCATATTGGAAGACGAGACCGGACGTTTGTGGTTGAGCACGTTGAAAGGCCTTTCCTGTTTTGATCCCCAAACCGAAACGTTTGAGAATTTCGACGCCAATGACGGCTTGCAAAGCAACATGTTCAACCTCGGCGCATGCTTCAAAAGCGCCGCGGGCGAAATGTATTTTGGCGGCATGAACGGCTGCGATTATTTCACGCCGGAGCAGCAGGCGCGCGCCACGTTTGTGCCGCCCGTAGCGCTCACGGCCGTGATGGTGCTTGAGCAGCCGCGGCTCTTCGCCGATGCTCCTGCGCTGCGCTTGCGCCATGCAGAAAATTTTCTCCGCTTCGAATTTGCCGCGTTGAGTTATTCGCATGCGGAGAAGAATGAGTTCGCGTATCGGCTGGAAGGATTGGAGCAAGAATGGACCAACGCCGGCACGCGAAATTTTGCCGGCTATACGGACTTGCAGCCGGGGCGATATACTTTTCGTGTGAAAGCTTCGAATCATGACGGCGTGTGGAATGAAGCCGGCGCGAGTTTGCAGATCGTCATCGCGCCGCCGTTTTGGAGAACGTGGTGGTTTTATGGTTTGATGATTGGCAGCGTGCTCGCCGCGTTCTTCGCGTGGCATCGCATGCGGCTGGCGCGCGAACGCGAACGCATGGCGGAGATTGCGCAAATCAAGCACGAAGAGCGCTTCAAGCGCTATCACGCCGTGGAGCAAGCGCGGCAAGAAGAACGCGAACGCGTGCGCAAGAAGATCGCCGCGGACTTTCACGACGAGTCGGGACATAAGATCACGAAGATCGCGCTCTTTTGTGGCGTGTTGCAGAGCAAGCTCAAAGGCCGCTTTACCGAGGTCGAAGAATATCTCGAGCGTATCATGAAAATGGCCGGCAGCCTGCACAAAGACATGAGCGACTTCATTTGGTCGCTCGACCCCGACGAGGACACACTGCACGACACCGCGCTCAAGCTCAAGGATTTTGGCGACAAACTTTTTGATCATACCGAGATTCGTTTCCGTCTCGAAGGGCTTGCGCCGGAATTGGAGCAAGCGCATTTGCCCATGGAAACGCGCCAGAATTTGACGTGCATTTTCAAAGAAGGCATGAATAACATTCTCAAACACAGCCGCGCCTCCTGCCGCAATGTCGAATTTACTTTTAGCCGCAACAACGGCACCTATGCGGTAAGATTGCAAGACGACGGCTACGGCTTTGATCTTGAACATTGCACTTTGGGCCGCGGCCTGCGCAACATGCAAGAGCGCGCGCGCGTCATTGGCGGCGAGCTGCGTATTATCTCCACGCTGGGCTTGGGAACGGAAATTCAATTCATTGGCAAGATGCCGCAAGCGGAAAAAAGTTGGAGCAACGGCGTGATGGAGCGCTGGAGAGTTGGAGTTTTGGAATGATGGAGTTTTGGAGTGATGGAGTGATGGAGTTTTGGAATGATGGGGTTGTGGAGTGATAGTGTTTTGGAGTGATAGTGTTTTGGAATGATGGAGTTTTGGAATGATGGAGTTTTGGAGTGATGATGTTTTGGAGTGATGATGTTTTGGAATGATGATGTTTTGGAGTGATGATGTTTTGGAATGATGATGTTTTGGAATGATGATGTAATGAAGTGGCAGTCTCTTTATCACTCGATTAATCCAAAACTCCAAAACTCCAATACTCCAATACTCCAATACTCCAAAACTCCAAAACTCCAATACTCCAATACTCCAATACTCCAATACTCCAAGACCCCCGCAATCCCACGAGAGAGATTATGATCCGAGTTGCCATTGTCGAAGACGAAGATGAGATTCGCGAGAGTCTTGCGATTATCATCAACAGCGCGAAGGGCTTCAAGTGCGTGGGCGGTTACGCGGATTGCGAGACCGCTCTGCTAGCCCTCGAAGAAGACGTGCCCGAGGTTGTGTTGATGGATATTCGCTTTCGTCCGCATCGCATGTCGGGCATCGAAGGCGTGCGCAAAATTAAAGCGCACTGGCCGGAATTGGATATTCTCATGCTCACGGTACATGCGGACAGCGAGTTGATTTTCGAATCGCTCCGCGCCGGTGCGTGCGGCTATTTACTCAAACACACCGCGCCCGCGGAGTTGTTGGAGAGTATTAACGAAGCCCTGGCCGGCGGCTCGCCCATGAGTCCTCGCATTGCTCGCCTTGTCGTCAATTCCTTCCAAAGCATTCCCCCCTCCGCGCCGCAACTCACCGAGCGGCAAAAGGAAATTCTCCAAAAACTGCGCGGCGGAAAAAGTTATCGCCTCATCGGAGAAGAATTGTTCATCAGCGAGAACACGGTGAAGTGCCATATCAAAAAAATTTACGAACTGCTGCACGTGCATACGCAAGCCGAAGCAATTGCAAAAGCGATGGAGCGAAGATTGGTGTGAAGGGAAACGGTTAGGAGCTGCTTCTGCGTGGTTGCCGGTCAAGTGGTGAGATTGGGCAGAAAAAGCGTTTCTGATTGCAAGGCTAACTTTCGCGCGACACCGATCAGTTTTTTTCTGGGATCATGGCATGCGCGAAGTTCTCTTCGGTTGGGTCATGAACAACATCTTCACCAAGTTCGCGAACAGCACGCGTTAAAAGCCGGACCAATCCCAAGCTATCGTAGCCGGGCATTGTCTCTGCAATGGTCGTGAGGCGCTCGCTAGCGTACCATCTCTTTTGATATGGCTCGGCTTATTCGGAATACGACGCAAGACGGTATCTGCGTCGGCAAGGATGATCTTTTTCATCGTTTTTCCCGCCGCTCCTCACGCTTGGCGTGCATTCCTCGCTAACCACTTCACCGCTTGTACAAAAGCGGTCGCCGTCTCGAACTGGCCTTATAAAGTTCTTTGAACGAGGCATACAAATACTTCGCGGCTTTTTTACAAAGCTCGAATGGCGTTGCTTGGCCGCCATAGGAATCCCAATTGTCCTGCAGCTTGGACAACCGCCCGATTTTGATGATCTGAGAAATGATCTCATCGGCGGCGTGCTCGGGCGCTTCGAATCGTACGGGAGTTTTTAGAACATCAATGGGATTCATATTTTTTTAAAAATTTCCGCGTTCGCGCGCATGCTTCGTATAGCTTCTTATATTCGAGTGCAGGAGAAGGTGCGGTTGCGGCGTAGGCCGAACTGCGCCTTTTTGTTTTTGGTTGGCGTCGTTCCTGCGCTAGCGTAAAAATTCCTCCGGCTGAGAGAGCCATCACCTTCGTTGCTGCTGCACTGAAATCCCATTTCCCTTATTGCTGTGAATCGAGCGCTCGTCTTTTCTGCTATGGAGACCAGACATGAAGAAAATTTTCGAACTTTGTCCGAACCGTCTTGTCGTTTTATGTTTAGTTCTAGGTGCTAACCTGCTCTGGGCCCAAACCGCGGAGCGCACCACGAGCGGCGGTGAAAAGCGGCAGAAAAAAAATGCGGCCGCGCCGCAAGCCGCGGCACCGTTAGATGCGGAGGGTTGGTATGAACAAGCGCGCCGGCATGCCGGTCGCGGTAATTTGGAATTGGCCATTACCGCGTATGAAAATTTTTTGCGGCAAACCGAGACGCAAAAGGACGCCCAAGAACGGCTGCAAGCCTTGCGTGAGCAATTGGAGCAAAAGCAGCTCGCGGATAAACTGGAGCGCCGCTACAACAATGGCAAAGCCGCGCTCATTGCGCGCGATTGGCCGCGCGCCGTGTTGGAATTTGAAATGATCGCCCGGCAGAGCCCAAACTTTCGCGACGCTGCGAAGCGTTTGGCCGAGGCCCAAGGCAAACTCGCAAGCGAGAAGGTGGAGACCGCGGTCGTGCGCTTTTATGCCCTCGCGCGAGTTGCCCAGAGCTGGAACGAGTTGGACGAAGCATGCGCCGCTCTGCAAGCCGTGCTCCGCCTCGACCCAAATTATCGCGATGCGAGTGCGCGCTTGCAGGCGCTGGAACGCGTGCGCGCGCAAACGGTCGCGGGCGGCGTTGACACGATGCGCGCCGACACGCTCTATCATATGGCACAACGCGCAGCCGAACAGAGCGATTGGCTGCAAGCCGTGATTGCGCTCGAAGCCTTGCATCTGGTGCAGCCGAATTATCGCGACGTGAGAGAGCGTTTACCGGAAGCGCGCGCGGCATTGTCGCTGACGCAAACCGCGCAGAATACCGCAACGGGCGCCTCCTCAGAAGCGAGTTTTTCTTTTTCTCAAATCGGCGGGTTGGCAGTGTTAATGGCCCTGCCGATATTGGGGTGGCTGTTCTATTCCCCGGCGTTCCGTGCGCGGCGTTTGCTGTTGCGTCATGATTATCGCTCCGCTGCGAAAGTCTACGAAGGCCTGCTCACGCGCGATCCCAGCCGCGTGAAATATTTTCCCAAACTCGCCGAAATCTATTTGCTCGAAGGCCGCACCGACGAGGAGGCCATGAAAGTTTATCGCAACGTGTTGCAGTTGAACCTTGCGGCCAATCATCGGGAGGAGATTAATGCCGTGGTGGCGCAGCAATATTTGCAAGAGGGCCGCACGGACTCCGACGCTATCGAAGTATTGGAGAAGCAGCTCGCAGTCGAGATGCACCGTCAAAGCCGCGCGTTGGTGAAGGCGGGATAAGCGTGCAAGGTTTGGAAGGTATCAAAGAAAACTTGCAAAGGTTCAGCCGGGGCTTGCTTGCATTGCTGCATTCTCTGCTCGCCAATTACTCCATGCGGCTCCTGCCTTTATTCTGCAAGAAAATATCTTCGTGCTTGCACCACGTTATGAGTTGGAGACGTGTGACAAGCGCGAGGAATTTTTCTGATAAGAGGACGCCATGAAGAGACATGTTTAGCTTACTTCAAAACCGGAAAATGTATTTGGGGTTGCACGAACTTCGCCCACGGCAATTCTTCCAGCGTCAAAACCTCTTCGCCGGCGTAGACGTCGCGCAATGCGTCTTGCTCGCGCCATGTGCCTTCGGGATCGCCCCAATTCATGAACCAGGTCCAGCGCGGTTGTTGTTTGAGCAGCTCCAGCGTCGGCGCGTTGCCCACTTCTCCGAGCGCGATGGGCTTGTTGCCCGCCAATTTTAGCAACTGCGCATAGTTGAGCGAATCGAAACCTTGCGTGTACACATCGGTCGCGAAAATATCCACCACGTCGTTGCCCGGAAAGTAGGTTTCGTGCGCCTCGACGTTCGCTTTGACTTCATTGGTATTGAACACCCACAACAAATTGTTCAGCCCGTGAAAATGCGTCAGCCGCTCAAACAGCATGCGATATAGTTTTTTGTAGCCGTTGTCCCAGGATTTTTTGCCCCACCAAAACCACTCGCCGTTCATTTCATGATAAGGCCGCCACAACACCGGCACATTGGCGTTGCGCAATTGTTTAAGGTGCCACGCAATGACGTCGACCTGTGATTTCCAACGCTCATTCAGCGCGGTTCCGGACGTAACTAGGCTCTTCCATTCTTCCTCCGTCAACTCGCCTTGAATCGACTCGCGGAAAGTCACCGGCTCTTCATCCACCGGGCGCACAGCATGCCACATAAGCGTGATGATGAATCCTTCTTGATGCCGCCGGATTGCTTCATCCACAATCTGTTGGCGATAGTTGATGCCATCCCAACTGCCGGGGGCATCGAATCCGAAATCTTGTCCGAACACCGCGGGGTAATGTTTCGTTTGGCGATGCACACCGACGAGGCGCAACGAACCGACGAGCGGCACACAGTGCTGGCCGGCCAATGTTTGTTTGCCCGAAATGTCATAAATGAATTGCAGCAGGCTCAGGGCTTCAGGCGAGGCATTCGGCGTCACCGGAGGTATGCTGTCCGAGCCCAAGAGCAGGGTCGCAGTGAGACCGAGCAACGCTGCGAGGGATCGCGCAAGGTTGAGTTTGAGATTCACGATTAGATTCTCCGTTATTGATGAATGGTGCG
>CAYNDW010000128.1:4275-11875 GCA_964395375.1 uncultured Cytophagia bacterium | reverse complement strand
ATAGACAGCGGCGCAGAAAAAAGGTTTGCACGAAGAAAGGAGATTTTGTTTATTAGGAATGATGCAGGAAAACGACTCTAAACGCAAGGCCTTTATCGCCATTTCAGGCAACATCGGCGTCGGCAAGACCACGCTCACGCGCATATTGATGCAACGCCATCAATGGCAGGGCTATTTGGAGAAAGAAGTTCACAATCCTTATCTCGCCGATTTTTACGGCGACATGAAGCGTTGGGCGTTTCATTCGCAGCTTTTCTTTTTGAAAGAACGCTTGCAGGATCATTTGCGCATTCAACAAAGCGCGGTCACGTGCGTGCAAGATCGCACGATTTACGAAGACGCCGAAATTTTCGCGCGCAATTTGTTCGAGCGTGACATGATGGAAGAGCGCGACTATGCCTGCTACGTGGATTTCTATCAAGCCCTTGCCGCGGCGCTGCGCCCGCCCGATCTCATCGTTTATCTGCGCGCTTCCATTTGGACCCTGATCAGTCGCATCCGCAGCCGCGGCCGCGACTATGAATTAAACATCGACAAAGAGTATTTGGCCCAACTTAACATCGGCTATGAAAATTGGGCCAAACGCATGGCGCAACAGCATCGGGTGTTGATCATTGATACTGACGACAACAACGTGCATCACGATGAAGCATGGCTGAACGAAGTGGTTGCCAAGATTCTCGTTGCGATTTGATCTGCGAGGTTTCGAACGTTATGAGGAGGAAGAGCACAAATGAATACGCGCAAATTTCTTTTCGCCGCCGGCTGTGCATGGTACACCAGCGTGACTCTGCTGCTGGCGCAATCTTTCAACTTTCCCGCCTCCCCCCAAGTAGAGTTTACTTCTTCCAATTTGCCCATCCTCATCATCAATACGCACGGCCAAACGATTCTCGATGAGCCTAAAATTACGGCGGACCTGGGCATCATCTATAACGGGCCGGGCGTGAGAAATCATCTCACCGACTCCCTGCGACATTACAACGGCAAGATCGGGATTGAGATTCGCGGCTCCAGCTCGCAAATGTTTCCCAAGAAACAATACGGCATCGAAACCCGCGACGCCCTGGGCGAAGATCTCGACGTCGCTTTGCTCGGCATGCCCAAAGAGAGCGACTGGGTTTTGTCCGCTTCGTATTCAGATAAAACGCTGCTGCACAACGTGCTGGCTTTCAAACTTGCGAATGATTTGGGGCATTACGCGAGCCGGACGCGCTATTGCGAAGTGATTTTGAACGGCGATTATCACGGCGTATACATGCTCATGGAAAAAATCAAGCGCGACAAGAATCGCGTGAATGTCAGCAAGATGGAGGCGGCCAATATCGCCGGCGAAGCAGTGACCGGCGGCTACATTTTCAAGATCGACAAGACCGCGGGTTCGAGCACCCAGGGCTGGTATTCCGCGCATTTGCCTTATGCCGACGCGTGGCAGAAAATCTATTTTCAATACGACTATCCCAATGAAGATGACATCGTGCCCGAGCAAAAAGCGTATCTGCAAAATTACACGCGCGCGTTCGAGGACCTGATGGCACGGGCGGATTATGCTGATCCGCAAAACGGCTATGCGCAAATGCTGGAGGTCGCTTCGTTCGTCGATTATTTTATTCTACAAGAAATCGCGCATAATGTGGACGGCTATCGCTTGAGCGCATTCATGCACAAGGATCGCGACAGCCAAAATCCAAAATTAAAAATGGGCCCGTTGTGGGATTTCGATTTGGCTTTCGGCAACGCCGATTATTACGACGGAGCAAACGTCAACGGCTTGCAAGTTACGTTTCAAGTGCGAAGCGACGCATTTCAACTGCCGTTTTGGTGGACGAAGTTCATGCAAGATTCCAGCTTTGTCAACGCCATCAAAGCACGCTGGCAACAATTGCGCGAAGACGTCATCACCGTTCCTCGAGTGCATGCATACATTGACTCCGTTGCCAACTACCTCGACGAAGCGCAGATTAGAAATTTTCAACGCTGGCCTATTCTCGGCACATATGTGTGGCCGAATGCTTATATCGGACAAACTTATGGCGATGAATTGCGCCATCTCAAAGATTGGCTGCAAGCGCGTATTTTGTGGATGGATCTTCATATTCCCGAGCTTCGCGCCGCTAACAGCGAGGTCGCCGCTTTACCAAATGGCTTCGCGCTGGCGCAGAATTATCCCAATCCCCTTGTCGCGCACCGGCCGGGAAACCTCGACCAGACGGCGACCACGATTACTTTTCGTTTAGAGCAGGCGGCAATGGTCGCGCTCAAAATTTTTGATCTCAGTGGCCGCGAAATTGCGACTTTAGTCGAAGGCGAATTGCCCGCGGGCGCGCATGAAAGAAGCTTGATTGCCAATAACCTCGCGCGCGGCGTGTATTTTTATCGCCTGCAAGTGGGAGGAAAAGTGGCGAGCAGGAAACTGGTGATTGAGTGATTCAAAAAATGTCCTATTACTTCGAAAGAAATATTGGCTCCATTTTTCCTCCCCCACCCTGTCATTTGGAAGGAAGCTTTTCATGTGCAGAAGAGGTCGCCATGAGCTTAAAAAGTTTCTTCCGGAATGACAACAGTTGCGGAGTGGCGTCTATTCTGCGCTAGACGCGTACTCACTGAATTTTGCATTCGTGATGTCGCCGACCATCGTCTGATGCTGAAGCATCAGGCGGAGGTTGGCGATTGCACCAGTACAAAATGCAGGCACTCACCGCTTTTCAACTTGATAAAGTTCGCAGTAATTTTTCTTCCAGTTCAGAATAAACTTCGGCAATCTCCAACTTGCTCCCGCTCCACAACTCCATTGCAGCCACGCCTTGATACATGAGCATCGGCAAGCCATTCCCCGTTATGGCGCCGGCCTGCCGTGCCTGTTGTAGAAAAAGAGTCTCATGTGGATTATAAATCAAATCAATCACCGCCATCTCTTTGCGAAAGAAACTGCATGGCGAAATGTCGCGCGTGGCGGACATGCCTAAGCTGGTGGCATTGATCACAACATTGATCGCAAGTGCTCGCAGCGTTCGTTCGCGCTCTTCCCAATCGATTATTTGCACACGCGCTTGCTCAGGAGCCGATAAACGCGCGCGTAACTGTTGCGCGCGTTCGCCGTTGCGATTCGAAAGATGAATGACGCCAACTTCACCGGCGAGCAGCGCAAACACGACCGCTTTGGCCGCGCCCCCCGCGCCGAGCACGAAGACTTCTTTCTCGCGTACTTCGATTTGCGCTTGTTGCAACCCACGTTGAAAACCTTCCGCGTCGGTGTTATGTCCGAAAAGTTTGCCATTTTCCGCGCGCACCGTATTCACTGCGCCGATGTGATTCGCCGGATACACTAATTCATCCAAACAAGCGCGGATCGCTTGTTTGTGAGGCTGCGTCACGTTCACGCCGGCTAGTTCTCCGCGGCGCAAACACGCAACGAGGCTCGGCAAATCCGCAGCGTGTACCTGCAGCGCTTCATAGGTGAAGGGCAAACCAAAATGCGAGATTAGAAAATTTTGCAGCACCGGCGAAAGCGAGTGTGAGATGGGATCGCCGATCACCGCGAGGCGTTGCAGAACATTCCCCCTTCGAAGGGGGCTGGCTGGTGTGATGGCTGGGTTGCTCATGGCAAATAGTTTTTATTTTGCATGTGTGCCGCTCTATGCTACGCTCTTCACCTTTGCTGTCATTCTGTAAGAACCTTCCCTCGTGCTCGAAATAGAACTCGTTATGAAAATGAGTGCCGCGCGCGAGGGAAGTTGCTTACAGCATGACAGGAGGAGTGGAATGCTACGAGCAAGACGAGCGCAACAATTCAAAAAATCCGGGAAAGGAAATATCCGCGCACTCGGCGTGATGAATTGTGCTCGGCGCATCCGCGCACAAGCCGGCAATGGCAAACGCCAGGGCAATGCGATGATCATGAAACGAATCCAGCTCCGCGCCGCGCAAGCGCGTCGGGCCGCGAATAATCAAGCCGTCGGGCAGCTCTTCGCATTGCGCTCCCAGCGCTCGCAGATTCGTCGCCAAAGCCGTGAGCCGATCGCTTTCTTTCACGCGTAGTTCTTGCGCGCCGGTGATGATGGTTTCGCCCTCGGCCTGTGTAGCGAGCACGGCGAGAATCGGAATCTCGTCAATAAGCCGTGGAATCAAATTTTCGCTTACTCGCACGCCTTGCAAACGCTGCGCTTGCACGCGCAGATCGGCAACCGGCTCGAAATCTTTGCCGCGTAAATTTTCTCGTGCGATTGTCGCGCCCATTTGCTGCAACACTTCCAATAAAGCAATGCGCGTCGGATTGACATTCACGTTGCATAAAAGAGTTTCGCTGTTGGATAAAAGCAACGTCGCGGCAATTAAAAACGCGGCGGAAGAAAAATCTCCGGGGATGGAAAGATTCATGCCGTGCAATGTGCTGCGCTGCATGACGATGCGATTGCCTTCGCTACGAAGCTTCGCGCCCATTGCAGTCAAAGTGCGCTCGCTATGATCGCGCGTGGGCGCCGGCTCAATGACGATGGTCTCGCCCTCGGCATCGAGGCCGGCGAAGAGCACGCAGCTTTTTACTTGCGCCGAGGCCACGGGCATGGCGTAGGTAATGCCATGCAGCGCGCCGCCGTGAATTGTGAGTGGAGCCGTGCCCTGCGCGCTCGCAAAGATCTTCGCCCCCATCAATTCCAACGGCGCGATAATACGCCGCATGGGCCGCCGTGCAAGCGAAGCATCGCCGACGAGCGTGCTCGCAAACGGCCGCGTTGCGAGAATGCCGGACAGCAAACGCATGGTCGTGCCCGAATTGCCCGCATCGAGCGGCTGTGCCGGCGCGCGCAATGCCGCTATGCCGCGGCCTTTCACAAGGAGCGTGTTGCGCGAAGACTCCATCTCAACGCCGAGTTGTTGCAAGCAGGCTTTCGTACTCTGCACGTCCGCGCCGGTTGCCAAGCCCGAAATGCGGCTCTCGCCCTGGGCAATGGCCGCGAGCATGAGCGCGCGATGCGAAATGGATTTGTCGCCGGGAACGGTGAGAGTGCCGCGAATGGCGCGGGCGGGAGTGATGGTGGTGTGCATGATTTTTTGGTGGTGTCATTCCAGAGGAATCTTTTTGCTCGCTGGAAACAACACCCCGTACGCAAAAGGATTCCTTCTGAATGACACGATCTAGGGAGGTTTAGAAAAACGTATACGTCAACCCGAACGCCAAGGCCTGCTTCACTTGCACTTCCGTGAGAATGTCTTCATCATAAAAAGCATAGACGTTGAAGTTGACCGAGAAATATTTGCTGATCTTTGCCGTGAGCGTATTATCCCACGCCACGTCCGCGGTGTTGAAGTTCTCAAACGAGGAGAACAGTTCGAGCTTGGATTTGAACAAAATGTTTTCCGCGAGCTTCACGGAGAGATCGGTCGTGGATTCAATACCCGTCTCCAAGCGCACGCTCTCGTTCGGCTTGTTGCCATAGCGTTCGCGAAAGGTCAAGGCCGAGCCGGCGATCAAACCAGCGTCGCGCACGATTGTTTCCTTCACGGAAACACCGAGGCGCGTCACGAACTTATCATTGGGTTTATAACCTAAGCCTAAGCTTTGGCGCAAGAACATCGGCGAGAAGGAGGACGAGACTTTGACTTTCGTTTTTTCGTTGGGATAATCAAAGCCCGAAGCGATTTGCGTGAGGCCGTTGAACGACAGGTACGGATTGAGAGAGCTCCCAACTTTGTAAGTGAGCACCGACTCCACATTCAACTCGTCATCGCTCTTGCGTATGCCGTCATCGCCTTGTTTGATTTGGCCGAACACGAGCTTGCCGCTGTTCTTCCAATTGGTTTTTACCGCGTTGTCTTCCCACTTGGTTTCCACCACGCCCTTCCACGCGACGGAATTTTCACCGCCCTTCGTCCAATTGCTGCTATAGCGGTTCTGCGTGAGATTCAGCGCACCGACGAGCGTCTTCGCCCAGCCGAATTTTTCTTCTTTCTTCTCTTGCGCGGCAACCGTTAGAAAAGTAGCGCAGAGCAAACCTGTGGTCAACCGTAAAAACTTGTACTGCAACATTACTTCCTCCGTGAATTGAGTTGATCAAGCTTTCGCAAGGATTGGCAAGAAGCACAATCGAACGGTGAGAAATCCTGCGAACAATTATTGACATGGCCGAAAATAATCATTGGCCTTAGCGATTACAAGGGAAAGCTTGCGCGCAAAGGCAAAGCGGGCGAAGTCAGATTAGGCTGCTCAATTGCCGAAGCGCGGATTGACCACGTTGTTGTAAATTGAGCCGAAGGTGTAGCTAATCCCCAGCGAGCCGAAATACTGATATTGCGTTTCCAGTTGTTTGCGCTGCAGCAAAATTTCTTCCTCGGTCGCTCCGCCCTTGGGCAATGACAATTGATCGTGAATGAGCGAGAACGAGCCGTAAAGTTCAAGGGAGACGCCTTTGAAAAGTTGTAGCGATAGCTGGCTGTTCAACTCTAAACGGTTTTTGGAAAAATCGTGCAGATAATGCGAACCTTCCAATTCGGTTTCAATCGAGCCCCAGGGCTGTTTTGATTCTAGCGCGAACGTCAAGGATTCATCAAAAAGCGTTTCCTTGTTTTTAGCATAGATCGTGACTTCGGCATAGCTGCGCCGATTCCAACCGACTTCATAAAGAAACCGGAGCTGTCGCCGCGTCGATTGCGAGTAGGGAAAGAAATTGTATTCCACCGCCGGCGAAACACTGCCTGCGAATTTAATATTGCTATAGGTAGATGAATAAGCATTGCCGCGGCTGCCCAGCGACCAATGTTCGCCGAGACTTTTGACAGCTAAAAGGCTCGTTCCCTTGCTGCGCGAGAAACTTGAAATCGTGCGCTCACCGAAATCAAAACTGCTCTCGTTGTAATTGCCATAAAGCTGAAAATTTATTTTCAATGCCGAAGTGACGCGCCGCGCGGAAAACGTGCCATAGAGCGAAGTAAACTTAGCCGATTTCTCGCCGTTGAAATAGCCGTTTGCGCTAAAACGAAAAACCCAATAGTTCCATTTGTCGGCTACTTTGCTTGCGCTTGCGGGTTTGTTGTACGTCAGTGCGAGGTGTTCAATAAACGGAGTCTTCGATACGTAACGCACAAGGCCGATTTTCAGCGCACGCACAAGGCCTTTACGAACGGCGTCATCCGTGTCGGTTTGCTGCGAAACGTATTTCAGCGTATCGTTCAAGCCCGCGAAGTTGTGTTGCCCGATCAAACTCAATGTATGCTCGCGGCCGCCGCTGCCTGTGCGTTGCGTGGTGATGAGCACATGAAGCTGCGCTTCTTTGCGGTCGCGCACGTAGTTGACGTAGGGAATCTCCGTGCGAATGAAATCGAAATCACAAAAGGAATCGCAGTCGAGATAAATGTTCAGCGCGTCCTTTTGCAAACTCGCGGAGGTGTCGGGCACGGTTTGCATCGCAAAAAGTTTCGCGGGCAGCAAGACGGTCAACAACGTGAATGCTCTTTTCATGGGAGACTCCCCGAAGCGATGGGTTAGAAACAAAGGTGATTATTCGAACTGAAAAATAATGGATATGGGGATTCGTTTTTTTCTTATCTTGCCTGTGCAAACTCGATAAGCGGCGACACTGTCACAATAGGAGTTGAAGACATGCTG
>CAYNDW010000128.1:0-4265 GCA_964395375.1 uncultured Cytophagia bacterium | reverse complement strand
AAATCTTTTTTCAAGTAGAAGAAGCTCCCGCAGGCGGATACCTCGCTCGAGCGCTGGGCCATTCTATTCTTACGGAGGCGGATACTTGGGATCAACTTAAAGAGGCGATTCAAGATGCGGTGCGCTGCCATTTTGATGAAGATAAAACGCCGACTGTCATCCGACTCCACGTTGTTATGAATTGCACCCCTCACTCGCATCCCGCTTCACTTTAATCCTTCTTCTTCCGCCTCATCACTTCCTCCGCGCCTAAAAATTCATGTGAGCGTTCGCCCAGCAAACTCGCGCGCGCTGCGGCGTCTTCGCCGAACTTTTCGCGGAGCGTATCGAGCAGTTGCGCGACCTTGTCTTTCTTCTCGCTCTCGGGTTGAGCAAAAAACTGAAGCTGTTCCGCGCCGTGCGTGTTCAAGTCCGACAGATTCACGCCGATGAGGCGCACGCGTTTGCCTTCACGCTCGAAGCCGCGAAAGAGCTTGAGCGCAACTTCGCACATCGTCTTCGCGTCGTTCGTATGTTCGCTCAACGTTTGCCGCCGCGTGTAAGTGAGAAAGCCTTCGAGCCGAATCTTTACCGTTAAGGCGCGGCCTTTGATTTTTTCTTCACGCATGTAGCGGCTCAGATCGTCCGCGATTTTCCAAATGCGTTTTTCAACGATCGCGGGGTCGGCCACGTCTTCATCCCACGTGTGCTCTTGGCTGATGGATTTGCGCGGGCCGCCATCTTCCACCGCGCGCTGATCGATGCCATTGGACAGCGCCCACAAGTGCGCGCCCCATTTGCCGAACTTTTTCGCGAGTGTTTCTTGCGAGCACTTGGCAAGATCGCCAATGGTGTTGAAACCATAATCGCGCAAATGCGCTTCGGTCTTCGGGCCGACGCCCCAGAGTTTGTTGATGGGCAACGGCGCGAGAAATTCTTTTTCATGGCCCGGCGCACAGATCGTCAAACCGTCGGGCTTGTGCAAATCCGAAGCGACTTTGGCCACGAACATGTTGCTCGCCATTCCAATCGAAGCCGTCAATCCGACTTCATGACGAATGCGCGCTTTCAATTGTTCGGCTAAACTCTTCGGCCCGCCGAAGCCATTGGCCGTTTGCGTGATGTCGATAAAAGCTTCGTCAATGCTGATCTGTTGTATTTGCGGAGAGAAGTCGGAGAGAATGCGCATGACATGGCGTGAGATTTCGCTGTAACGTTGCGGCCGGCCGGGCACGAAGATGGCGTGCGGGCACAAGCGATACGCTTTCGAGACCGGCAGCGCGGAACGAATGCCGTACTTGCGCGCCTCATAGTTCGCGGTCGAAACCACGCCGCGGCCGGCTCCTTTTTTAGGATCGGCGCCGACCACGAGCGGCTTGCCGCGATATTCGGGATGATCCATCTCTTCGACCGCGGCATAAAATGCGTCCATGTCAAGATGGATGATGTGGCGCGTGGATGGTTGTGAAGAGGCGGTGAGCATGAACCAACATAAAATTCCGCGCGCAATTTTGCAACGGACTTTTGCGCCTCAAGGCACTACTTCCTCGAATGTCATTCAGAAGGAATCTTTTTACTCGCCGGAGAGAATGCCGAGCGCTTAAAGAATTCCTTAGGAAGGACAACCCTGGAAGGTGCGAAGCATCATCTATATCGCGTTCGGGGCGATAAACAGCAAAGCTGTTTGCGGAAATAAAAAAACCGCAAGAAGCGGGTGGCGAAAACCATCGCAAGGTTTTATATTCTGCCCAACACAAACATGAGGAGTGCGCATGAATACGATCAAAACCACGCGCGCGTTGGAAGATTACGAACGCATCGCCGACGCGATTACTTTCATTGAAAAAAATTTTCGCCGCCAGCCCGGCTTGAATGAAATTGCCGCGAGCGTGCATCTGAGCGAGCACCACTTTCAGCGCTTGTTCAGTCGCTGGGTGGGCATCAGTCCGAAACGCTTTTTGCAGTATCTCACCAAAGAGTATGCGAAAAAAGTGATGGCGCAATCTAGTAGTTTGCTAGATGTGACGTTTGAATCCGGCCTGTCAAGTCCGGGGCGTTTGCACGAGTTGTTTGTGACGTGCGAAGCCATGACGCCGGGCGAATACAAGAGCGCGGGCGAGGGGCTGGTGATTTTTTACGGCTTTCATCCCACGCCGTTTGGCGAATGTCTGCTCGCGACGACGGAACGCGGCATTTGCGCTTTGCATTTCGTGAAGCACGAGCGCAAGCAAACGCTGGCGCTCGTGCGCGCAAAATGGCGGCGCGCGCAGTTTGAAAATGAGCCGGCAAAAACGCAGCCTTATATCGCGCGTATTTTCTATCCCACGCCCAAGATGAAACAATCGCCGTTGCATGTGCTCGTGAGCGGGACGAATTTTCAAATCAAAGTTTGGGAAGCGTTGCTCAACATTCCTCGCGGTGCGCGAGTATCGTATGCCGATCTCGCGCGTTACCTCGGCGCGCCGCAAGCCGCGCGCGCGGTCGGCAATGCGGTAGCGCACAATGCGATCACTTATCTGATTCCTTGCCATCGCGTCGTGCGCAAAGCCGGCGCGTTGGGCGAATACTCCGGCGGAGTCACGCGCAAAAAAGTATTGCTCGCCTGGGAAGCGGCGAAAGCGGAAGAGCGGTTGAGGTGATGGAGCGTTGGATTGATGGAATGGTGGAGTGATGGAGTGTTGGAGTCGAGGCGCGAGGAAGCCCTCCTGTGTTTGTCATTCAGTAGGAATCCTTTTTAGCATTGGGGAAAGTGCCCAGCGCGAAAAAAGATTCCTGCGGAATGACATGCCATGATGATGCGCCCTTCGATTTTAAAAACCAAAACACACGAAGAAATTCTTTGAACGCATTTTCGAGACTAACTATGAAACACCCCTCGCTTCATTCACCAAAAGACGAATACGTTTTGGGCACGCACGAGGCGGAATTGGAGCGGCTCGGCGTGCAGCATCGCTTGTGGAGCGCGCAGGCATTTGCGTTATGGGAGGCCGCGGGCATCGGCGCGGGCCAAACCGTTTTGGATGTCGGTAGCGGGCCGGGGTACACCAGCCTCGATCTCGCAGGCGTGGTGACGGCGCGCGGCAAAGTCATTGCGCTTGATGAGTCTTCGCGCTTCATCGCGCACCTGCAACGGCAAGCGGGAGTTTTAAGTCTCGCTCAGCTCGAAGCGCGCGTGTGCGACGTGCAGCACATTGATTTGCCGATTGCGAGTATTGATGCGGCGTATAATCGTTGGGTGTTGTGCTTCGTGCCGAATCCCGAGGCGGTGATCGCGGGCGTGGCGCGTGTGCTGCGTCCGAACGGTGTGTTCGTGATTCAAGAGTACATGAATTATGGCGAGATGTTGTTCGCGCCCGAGAGTGCGGCTTTGCGGCGAGGAATTGACGCGGTGGTGACGGCGTGGCGCAAACGCGGCGGCGATCCGAATGTGGGTTTGCGGCTACCCGCGTTGCTCATGCAACACGGCTTTCGACTTGAAATGATACGTCCGTTGCATCGCGTCGCGCGGCCGGGCACACCGTTCTGGCATTGGCCCACGATCTTTTTTAGAAATTTTTTGCCGCTGCTCGTGGAGCAAAACGCGCTGTCGCAAGAGGATTGCGACGCTTTCATGCGTGATTGGGACGCGCGCTCCAATGAGCCTTCGGCATTTTTCTGCTCGCCGCCGATGATCGAAATCATCGCGCGACGCGTTTGAGAGTGCGAGCCCCCTCAATCTTCTCTTTCTATCTTCGCTCCCAAGATTCTCAAGCGCGACACAATGTCTTCATAGCCGCGATCGACAAGCTCTGCGCGTTCAATCACACTTCTTCCGCGCGCGGCAAGCGCGGCGATCACGAGCGCGATACCGGCGCGAATATCCGGGCTGCTCAACTCTTGCCCGCGCAACGCGGTTGGCCCGCTCACGAGCACGCGATGCGGATCGCATAAGGTAATCTGCGCGCCCATGGCAATGAGCTTGTCGACAAAAAACATCCGTGACTCGTACATCCAATCATGGCAAAGCGTGGTGCCGCGCGCTTGTGTGGCGAGCACGATCAGGGGACTCATCAAGTCCGTGGGAAAACCGGGCCAGATGCCGACTTGCATTTTGGTCGAAGGCGCGCGCAATTCTGCGGGCCGCACCTCCAAAGTTTGTTCATCGCTGAAAATTAAATTCATGCCGAGGCGCTGCAAATAGAGCATGGTCATTTGCAAATGCTCTTTCCGCGCTTCGTTAATTATAACGCGACTCTGGGTGCAGGCTGCGGCGATCGCAAACGTGCCGGCCTCGATGTGATCGGGCA
>CAYNDW010000127.1:2648-11884 GCA_964395375.1 uncultured Cytophagia bacterium | reverse complement strand
CCTAACCCCCCTCAAGGGGGGAATATCAAAATTCGCTCTCATCTCGAAAACAACATGCGTGCTTCCTCCACCACCATCGCCACGACGTTCGCCATCGTGTCTTCAGCGACTGCGCCCGCGGCATATTGATGCCCGCCGCCGCCGAAACGACCGGCGAGGCCGTTGATCACATGCTTGCCTTTGGAGCGAAAACTGATTTTGATTTTGCCGTCTTTGGTTTCCAGAAACATCAAACACAGTTGCACGCCGTCGATGCTGCGCGGAAAATCGGCAAAGCCCTCGGTGTCGTGGGACTGCGTGCCGGTGGCTTCGAGCATGGCGCGCGTGACGATGAACCACACCAATTGCCCGTTCTCTTCGAAATGTAAATCCGCGAGGATCTGCGCGAGCAGCTTCATGCGTTGCGGCGGCTGCGTTTCAAAAATCTTCTGATAGATTTGATGCGGCTGCACGCCGCCGGCGCCGAGGAGCGCGGCCGCGACTTGATGCGCGTTCGGCGTGGTGTTCGAAAAACGAAAGCCGCCGGTATCGGTCATCACCGCGGTGTAGAGCGCTTGCGCAATGCGGCCGTCAATGCGCGCGCCGAGGCGATGGAGCAATTCATAAATCATCTCGCCGGTGGAAGAAGCTTTGGGGTAGATCACGTCGAGATCGACAAAGGGCTGGTCGAGCGGATGATGATCAATGCAAATTTTCGGAATGGCCAAGGGCTTGATAAACTCGCCGAACTCGCGCAGGCGTTTCCAATCGCTGATGTCCATAATGAAAATCGTGTCGCATTGCTCCACTTCCTGCGCGTCGCGGCGCGCCTCGAAAATCGAAATTTCGCGATAGGGATCGAGAAATTCGTAATTCGGCGGCGTGAGGCTGTGATTGAAAATCTGCACGCGTTTGCCGAGTTGGCGCAAATAAGTCGCGAGCGCGATCTCGGACCCAAGTCCGTCGCCGTCGGGATTGACGTGCGTCGATAGGATAAAATTTTTGCCGCTAGTGATGCGCGTTTGAATCTGCTTGAATGCCGCGTCCGGAATCATCATGTCTTCGCCCTCATTGCGTCACTTTAATTTTGCGAAACCCGATATTGCCATTAACGTCCACGGCTTTAATGGCGAGCACTTGATTGCGACTGCTTGCGGGCAGTGTCAACCGATAGCTTTCACTTTTCTGATCGGCCACACCATCCTCGGGATATAACAACTCCCACGCGCCCGCGCTGAGGGCGTAGCGTGTTTCTTTCAAGCGCGAGTATTGATCTTTGGCCTCGAACTCGGCCACGATTTTTTGATTTTCATTTTTAAACCGCACCGGCGTGATTTCCGGCGCGGAGTTGTCGATCACAAAAAGCTCGCTCGTCTTTTCCGCTTGCAGCGCGAGGCTCGCGGGATTGCTCAAACGATCGGAAACCGAAACCCGGCTGTGATATTCGCCGTCGGGTAAAGCCTGGCTATCGAGCGTGTAAACTTGGCCGCGATATTCTTTCGCCAACTCGCGCCACGCGTCTTCGCCCACAGCGCGAATCTCCACGCGAAATTCCAGCGCGTCGTTGTTGTCATCGCGCGCGATCCAGCCGAGAGACTGCGCGCCTTTTTGAGTCACCTTGCCGCCCGCAGGGGCCGGTTGATTGGGAAAAACCTCCATGCCTTCTTCGCCGCCATTGGCATGATGCGCCGCGTTATTTTTCGCCTCGGGAAAAGCTTCGTTCGGCTCGTATACTTTGATCTGCACAATTTCCGGCGCGACGTTTTTTTGTATATAAGAAAGCTGCACACGTTTCACGAGTACGCCCGCGCCTTCGAGTTTAACTTTCCACTGGACAAAGCGCGCCGCGGGACTGGCGATCACCCCGCTGTTTGAAGTGGTTGGCACCGCGGCCCACGCGCTCCAGGTTTTATCCGGCTTGCCCGTGTTGCCGCTGCGCGTGAAAAATTGCGCGCTGCCTTTCGCCTCCCAATTTAGTGCGCCCCATTGCGCGGGCACATTGGCGTCGAGCGCTTCGGATTCATATTCGCCGCTGGTGCGCTCCGTCGCGCTTAAAATTTTTACCGTGCCGGGATTTGCCGTGGTCATAATGATCTGCCCGGAACTCGTCGGCGTGAGCGAAGTAATTTGGCTTGGTTCCGATTGCAGCAAGAGCGTCGCAGTGTCATCGGCTTCCACGCGATAAACTTTGCCTTGATCGCCGGTGCCGAGCAAGAGCGTGACTTTCTCGGAGCTAGCGCCGGAAGTGAGCGTGAAAGCATGCACGCGCTCATTGCGGGAATTCCACACGAGGCGCGCCAAGCCCGGCGCGGTAATTTTATAGATCGCGCCTACGCCTCCGCTGGTATTGGCCGGCGGCGTAATTTGCTCCTCTTCCGGACCGGAGGCTTCCTCTTCCGCCGAGATGACGATTGCATCATCTTCCTCTTCCGCCGGAGGCATTTCCGCCGCATGCGGAGCGGCTCCGGGCAAGGCCAGGCCCGGCATGAAAAAGCCCGCGCTCGCCGCGGCGATATACACGTTGTTCTGCTGTAACGCGATGCGATGAATCTCATCCATCGGCGCATCGAACAGCACTTCCACCGCGCCGTCGAGTTTGAGGCGATAGAGATATCCGTTGCCGCTCGAGCCGGCATAGAGCCAACCGCTGCGTTCATCCCAGCACAATGCGCGTATGTGCGCTTCTTCACTTTCAAACAACGTGCGCGCTTGGCCCGCAGGCGACACGACAAAAATGCGCGCGGGTTCGCCGGTGGCTACGAGCAACGAGCCGTCTTTTAACGTTTCGAGCGCCCAAATATATTTTGTCTCGGGTTTGAAGAGCGGTTTGACTTTGCCGGCTTTGTCGAGTTGATAAACTTGTCCTTGCGGCGCGGTCGCAAAATATAAATTGCCCGACGCCTGCGCGAGCGCAAACACGGCGACTTCTTCGCTTTTATAAAGCGTATCTATGCCGCGCTTGCCATTGAGACGAACAACCAACGCCGGGTTGCCGCCGCCCGCGTAGATCGCGCCTTGCGCATCAACCGTGGCGCACCAAAAGTACGGCACAGTCGCGCGGTATGCTTCTTCCAACGCCGGCGCGAGTTTGAGCTGGCCGAGGCCGTCGATCGCCACGCCATTGGCTTTGCCTTTTTCCAATTGCTCCGGCGCAAAGTAGGTCTTGAATTGCGGCGTCGCGGCGATGAAGAGCGCAGCGGAAATTATGAGAAGAACAAACAACGAGATTTTTTTCTGCATGGAGGTTCTCATGATCATTGGGCTGATGAAATTTTACGATAAAACTCGATAGTCCAGCGCGCCTCTTATAACCTGTCATTCAGAAGGAATCTTTTTAAGCACGGGAGTCAGTGCCCAGTACTAAAAAGGATTCCTGCGGAATGACAAATGAGGGGGGCGCGCTTTTCGAAACGTGGGAGTTCTGCTTTTGTGAGAGAAAATCTTTTCGATGCCGTCTTGGCCGCCTCGTATAATGCGGCATTAACGCAAACGCAAGCGAATCGTCTTCGAACCCGAAAGCGCATATGGCATGCGCTCGGTTTTGTTTTGTGGAGAAGCAAAGACGATCTCGTGCCGGGTTTCCAAGAGCATGCGTTCGCGCGCAAAAGACGCATTGCCCTTCAAGCTTTGCGCTTGCAACACCGCGAAAGCGGTGGGCGGAAGCGAGGACAACTGTTCGCCCTCGACGACCAAGCCGCGATCGGGCACGCGAATTTGATAATATAACTGATCGTTGCGGCGCCGCGCATTGAGCAGCGTCAAGAGTTGCTCGAAATTCTGCACGGAAAAACGGCCGGGCGCGGTGCGTTGTTCGAGCAAGGTCATCTCGCGACCGCTGCCCACGACGACATTGAGAAAAGGGCCGGAAGCGTTTTTCGGAATAAGCAAACCCTTGCGCACCAAAATGTCCGCGCCGCGATGAATCTGAATCCGCGTGAAGACATTTACGCTATCGCCGGGCGCGACTTCATTGCGATCCAACCAGACATGATCAACACTCGCGCTGCGCCGGCCCGGCAGCGAAGTGAAGCTCAAAGTAATGCTCGCGACATTCGCGGGCTGAAAATTATTCGCCATCACCGCGCCGAGCACGGAAGCGATCTCGCCGGTCGATTGTAAAATGCCGTTCAAAGAGCCAAACCCGGGAATCGGCGTGAGGCCGGGATAAAAATTATCGAGCGCAACCTTTTGGCCGGCGCTGAGTTTCACTTCACCATTAAGTTGCAAACTATTTTCGCCCACGGCGAGCCGGCCCGCTTGCAACGTGTTGACGAGCACAAAGCGCAGGACGAGCGGCATAAGCGTGCTCAGCGAACGCTCATCCGTGAATTGAAATTCATAGTTCGAAGCTTTGCCGGTCTCGTCAACATACTTCACGTTCATCGGCAGCAAACGCGGCACGGCGCCGATTTCACCATAGATGCCCGTGGTGCGGTCTTGCCGCAGCGCGCCGACCATCTGCGCGCTCACGCCGATTTTGAATGCGCTCAACTCGCTCGGCACCACGGTTAAAATTTTGGCCAAAGAAATCGGTAACTCCACCGGGCCGCTGTTGAAAAACGGATGCCCGAACGCGAGCATCTTATTGCCTTCGCGATACGTCACGGTGCCGATGGCTTCAATATCCGTTGCGCCGGTCACGAGCACCGCGCCGATACCCGCGCCGGGCACGAAATCGGCGCTGGTCACGGCGTCATTGTGCGCCGTGCCGCCGCTCATGGCTAAAAAGCCCGCGGGCTTGAACAATTCCGTGGCTTGTGAAAGCAGCTCAGGTTGGAAACCGGAAAAATTCAGCGGAACGAGCAAAGGTTGGAAGGCTTGCGCAGAGGCGCCGCGTTGTTGAAATAAATCCGCGGGCTTGAAATTTTCCCACGTGGGCGGAACGAAGCCGAGCGCCATTTCGAGGAATTTATTCTCGCCAACTTCACGCGTCGCGGCCAGCTCGCTCTTGCGGCTCGCTTCGCGGTCGATGATTTCGAGCATCTCGCTGATTGGCGTCACGCCCGCGAGCGGTTCTTTCACAAACGCGGCAATGGAGTAGGAGAGTGCGCCGGCTAGTTTGCCTTCGAAATAAATCGGACTGCCGCTCATGCCGGCAGCCACGCCCGTGAACTCAGCTTTCTTGCCCTGCAAACGCACGAGAATCAGATTGCGATTCGGATGGAAGTTGCGCAGCACGTCCACGACTTCGACTTGAAATTCTTCGGGGCGATAACCGCTAAAAACCGTTAGCCCGGTGCCTTGCATACCGGGTTTGATTTGATCAAGGGGGAAGAAGTTTTGCGCAGGGAGCGGCGCGAAGCACAACAGGAGTGGAAGAAAAATATATCGGAGTTTCATGCGCCTCTTTCATTTTTAATGGCGGCCAAAGTAAGCCATTCATCCCAGATTTGCAACGGAAATGTTGGCGCGCGCCGCCGGACTTTGTAATAAACTTTACTATGAGCAAATGAAAACTCTGCACGGCTCTCTTCCCTGCGCACGATGCGGCGCTTGTGCGTACATACACACCGTTGCCAAAGTATCCTCACATCATTATTATTAAAATCGCCATGCACAACTTCAAGAATCTCTCCCGCGTCCTACTTGGACTGCTTCTGCTCTCGCTCTGCGCGCTGAGTTGGGCACAATCTTCAAACAACAAACCGCACGTCGCCGTGCTCAATCTCGAAGGCCGCGAAGGCGTGGCCGAAACGCAAGCCGCCACTTTGAGCGACCGTTTGCGCGGCCATTTGGTGAATACGCGCGCGTTCGTGGTGTTGGATCGCGCCAACATGGAAGCCGTGCTCAGCGAACACGGCTTTCAGCAAACCGGTTGCAGCTCCACGCAATGCGCGGTGCAAATCGGCAAAATTCTGAACGTGCAGAAAATGATCACGGGCAGCATCGGTAAAGTCGGCAAAACTTATGCGATCAACCTCGTGATCATCAACGTGGAATCCAGCCGCATCGAGCGCTCGTTCAACCGCGATTATCGGGGCGAGATTGACGGCTTGCTGCAAGAGCTGCGCAGCCTCGCGCAAGAGATGGCTGCGGCACTCGGCAAGGCCAATGCACCGACGCCTGAGTCCAAGCCGCAACACAAGCTCACGCTCGATTCGTCTCCGCAAGGCGCGGACGTTTTGCTGAACAACAAACTCGTAGGCAAAACGCCATTCGCAGTGAACGTCCCGCGCGGCGAAGAAGTGCAAGTCATCGTGCGCGCGGCTGGCTATGAAGAATGGCGTAAGCCACTGCTCATGGAAAAAGAAATGAGTTTGCATGCGGAGCTTTCGCCGTTGCCGGAAAAATCTTCCTCGAAAAAATGGCTGTGGATTGCGGGCGGCGTGGCTGCGCTGGGAACCGCGACATACTTCATCCTCTCGCCGAAAGAAAGCGGTGGCAACAACACCGAAGGCCTGCCGCCGTTCGCGTGGCCGCCGAAGAGGTAGGTATCTCAAGAGTCAAATCAGCAAAAAAACTTCCCGCCGAGAGGCACCGAAGACACCGAGATTCACCGAAAAAGATTTTTTCGGCGACACTCGGTGACTTCGGCGAATGTCGGCGGATAAGCTTTTCCAGTTTGATTTTCACAATGACGGCTGCGCCAATTCAACAAAATCTGCATGCCACTCCTTCGGAGTTCAAAGACCTCCAAGAGCCTCACTTCCTATAAACATTTCACTCCTAGCGGAGTGGTGTGCGGCACGCCATTGCTTTCGACTAAATGGCAACCAGCGTGCAAAATTCAGTTTCTCTCAGATACACTTTTACTTTTTCTGCAAGGTGGTGCGACCAACGCAGTCCCATGCTTTTGCGGGTATATTATCCGGCAATGGCGGGGGAGCGCAGTGGAATGAAGCATTCAGGCAAAAATATTTTCTCACGACCGTAGCCCCCGCCCCTTGTGGGCGGCTGACTTTTATATGCGGCTGGCTCTGCACGTTTCATTGCCCCACGAGGGGGCAGGGCTACGGCGCTCTTCCCAGGTTTGCGTTCCATTGCGGCGCTGCGAAAGATTGCAATGCCGCGGCCGCGGTTGTTCGTGCGTGGAGAAATGCACGTTCGCATGCTCGCTTCGCAATGAAGATTGACCGGACCCGCGGCTTCGAAATGGTTGTGGATTGCGGGCGGCGTGGCGACGCTGATAACATGCTCAAATACACTTCATCACTGGGACAGCAATTATGAATCTCACTAAACTTGTTTGCCTCCAAACTGCCGCTATCCTCTTCCTCAGCTTTTCTTTCAATCGCAGTTTTGCGCAAACGAATCGCAATGTGCCTTCGCAATATGCAACCATTCAATCGGCAATCAATGCGGCGGTGAGTGGCGATACGATATTGATTCAGCCAGGAACCTACAAAGAGAACCTAAATCTCTCGGGCAAGAATCTCGTCTTGGGCAGCTTGTTTCTGAGAACAGCAGACACAAACCACGTCAATCAAACCGTCATTGACGGCAACAAAATCAGCCACGTCATCTTCCTGGGTACCCAAGAAACGGTCAACTGCAAAATCATTGGCCTGACCATTCAAAATTCAGGAAGCCAAACTGGTCAAAGCAACGCAGGTATCACTATGATAGATGCCAGCGCCACCGTTGCCAATTGCAAAATCATCAATAATTCGGGTGATGGCATTTTGGCACGTGGCGCTTCAACGTCGTTGATTGAAGGCAATCTTATCTCTGGCAACGGCTCCTCGGGCGTGTATTTTGGATACGGAGCGACCGGCACGATTCGAAACAACTCGATCATCAACAATCGGGACGGAATATCCACCTATCAAGCTTCTCCGCCGACGATTGAGCGAAACAAAGTCTCATTCAATCAAATGCGGGGCGTTTACATCACTTTTTCGGGAGGAGGAAAAATACATCGAAACTTGATTACTAATAACGGCGCGGGAATCTACAGCAGCGGCTCAGGCGATATTGAAATCCTCAACTGCACTGTCGTGAACAACGGCGGATTGGGAATTCTGCGTGAGAACAATTCCGTCATGCGTCTGAAGAATTCAATCGTTTGGCAAAATGGCGAAGAAATACGCGACGACCGCTCAACAGGCGGCAGCTTGACCGTTACTTATTCAGACATAAAAGGCGGATTGGCGGGAACGGGAAACATCAATTCCGACCCTTTGTTTATTGGCGGGCAAGCGGGATTTGCGTTGAGTGCTGGTAGCCCTTGCATTGATGCTGCTGACCCGTCCAGCCCATCGGATCCCGATGGTTCGCGAGCTGACATGGGTACTTTTCCTTTTGACTCAAACCACCCCAAAGAAATTTTTACCGACATTAACGCTCCGTTTGTGGGCGTAGCTTG
This sequence comes from uncultured Cytophagia bacterium, assembly GCA_964395375.1. GTDB lineage: Bacteria > Zhuqueibacterota > Zhuqueibacteria > Zhuqueibacterales > Zhuqueibacteraceae > JABWAN01. Next base: position 3,600 of record CAYNDW010000127.1, on the reverse strand, counting down.
GAGTTCTACCGCTTGGGGCGACTATGACAACGACGGTGATCTGGATGTTCTATTGACCGGCAATACAGGTTCTGGCTATGTATCAAAATTATATCGAAACGATGCCGGTACCTTCACTGATGTCTCTGCTCCGCTGATCGGGGTTTGGGAGAGCTCAGTCGCTTGGGGCGATTACGACAATGATGGCGATTTAGATCTCTTGTTGACCGGCAATACAACGACTGAAGGGGAAAATGCAAATCCTGTTTCAATCATCTATCGAAATGATGGCGGCAATTTTGTGGACGTTCCGGCTTCACTCATTGGAGTCTACAGGAGTTCAGTGGCTTGGGGAGATTATGATAATGACGGTGATTTAGATATTCTCCTGACCGGCCAAAGCTCATACGGAATTATTTCCAAAATCTATCGTAACGATAAAGGCAAATTTGTAGACATCGCCGCACCAATTGTTGGCGTTCTCAGAGGTTCAGTGGCTTGGGGAGACTATGACAATGATGGCGATTTGGATATCTTGCTTACGGGCGATAGAAATGATACACCAGCCCCGATATCCAAGATCTATCGAAATGACGATGGAGTTTTTTCCGACATTTCTGCGTCAATTCAATCTGTTTACATCAGTTCAGTCGACTGGGGAGACTATGATAGCGATGGTGATCTTGACATAGTCATGACTGGAGGCAGCAGTGCTGTCACCAGCACTGCTAAGGTCTATCGCAACGTGGGCGGTAACTTCGTAGACATTTCTGCTTCAATTCCAAATGCGATTCTTGGTTCTGCAAAGTGGGGTGATTATGATAATGATGGAGATTTTGATATTCTACTGACGGGCGAGATCGCCGGAGGACATATCGCCAAAGTCTTCAAAAACGAAGCGGGAGGTTTTATCGACATCAATGCTTCACTTCAAGAAGTTTATACAAGTTCAGTAGCTTGGGGTGACTATGAT
>CAYNDW010000127.1:0-2638 GCA_964395375.1 uncultured Cytophagia bacterium | reverse complement strand
AAAGATGGCGATTTGGATATTCTCCTTACGGGTAGAGGAGGAGTTGCAAGCTACAATGCAAAGATTTATCGAAACAATTCTGCAATCCTTAACATGACTCCTGCGGCTCCAGTCAATCTTAGGTCATCAACGAATGCTGATGCAGTGGCTCTATTTTGGAACAAATCTACCGACAACGAAACACTTCAAAACGGTTTAACCTACAACCTTCGCGTTGGCACGACGACCGGCGGCTCGGAGATTGTTTCGCCGATGGCCGATGTGAATACCGGCTATCGCAAAATTCCCAAGCTGGGTAACACCAATCACAACACAAGCTGGACGATCAAAAATCTCAAGCCAGGCAAATATTATTGGAGCGTGCAGGCGATTGACAATGCTTTCGCAGGCTCGCCCTTCGCAACAGAGCAGAGCTTTACCATTGGCGCCCCAGGCGATACGACGCCTCCCTCCGCACCACGAAATCTCACTGCGACTGCGGGCAACCAACAAATCACTTTGCAGTGGCAAGCGAATACCGAATCCGACTTCCTCCGCTACCGCATTTACGGCGGCATTGCGCCCAATTCCACCACAAAAATCGATTCCGTTTCGGGCGCGGTCAACACTTCGGAAACGATCATCGGCTTGACGAACGGAACGAGATATTATTTCCGCATCACGGCGGTTGACAACAGCTTGAACGAGAGCGGCTTCTCCAACGAAGCGAGCGCCACGCCGAACGCTGCTGATGTTCCGCCCGCTGCTCCGCAGAACGTGCGCGTCACTGCCGGTGATCGCCAAATTACTTTGAACTGGAACACCAACACTGAAACCGACTTTCTGCGCTATCGCATTTATGGCGGCACTTCGCCAAATCCCACCACCAAAATTGATTCGACAAACAGCCTCAACGCGACCACGAAAACCATCACGAACTTGGCCAATGGCACGAGGTATTATTTCCGCCTCACTGCGGTGGATAACAGTCTGCAAGAGAGCAGCTTCTCCAACGAAGTGAGCGCCACGTCGAGCGCGGCTGATCTTCCGCCCGCAGCGCCGCAGAATGTGCAGGCCAGCGCGGGCACCGGCGCAGTCACGCTCACGTGGAACGCCAACACCGAGCCGGATTTTCTGCGCTATCGCATTTACTCTTCCACAAATCAAGTGACCTTTGCAAAAGTTGATTCCGTGAGCGGCGTGAATAGCACGAACCGAACGATTGCGGGGCTGGTGAATGGGGTCACGTATTACTTTCGTGTGACGGCGGTGGATGTGGGCGCGCATGAAAGCGCGCCCTCGCTTGTTGTTTCGGCGAGGCCGCAGGCGGATGTTGCGCCGCCCTCGCTTGCGCTCGCGGCGAACGTGCCGAATGCGATGATCAACACGGGCGTGAACATTCTCATGAATGCGAGCGATGCTTCCGGCGTGCAGAGCGTGACTTTGTATTATCGCATCGCCGGCGAGGCTACGTTTTCCAACCGCGCGATGGCGCTGCAAAGCGGTACGCGCTACAGCGCGAACATTCCGGCCTCGTCGGTCACGAATCGCGGCGTGGAGTTTTATGCGCAGGCGAGCGACGTGCATGGCAATGTCGCAATCACGCCGCGTTATCCCATTCGCGTGATTTGTCCGAACGGCATCACTGCGCCGGTTGCGCAACCGAACGGCACCAGCGCGAGCGACTATCGTCTTTTCTCTCTGCCTTTGGAAGTAGATGACAAAACGCCCGCAGGTTTTCTCGCGGTGAATCCGAGTCTCGGTTCTGCGGAGGCGGGCAAGTATCGCTGGTATGCGTTCGAGCGCAGCACGGGCGCGTTGCGCGAGTATCCGAATTTTGGCAGCGTGCAAATCACAGCGGACATGGGCTTCGCGTTGTTGGTGAATCTCAAAAACGTGCGCCTCAAAACCGGCAGCGGCGTGACCGTGGCGACGACCACGCCGTATAATATCGCGCTGCCCCAAGGTTGGAGCTTGCTCGGCAATCCGTTCAACTTCAACGTGCCGCTCGATAGCTTGCGCGTGTCTGCGGGCACGTTCGAGTTGTGGCGCTTCGCGAGCGATTGGGAGATCAACACGGCAGGGCTGGAGCCGTGGCAGGGCTATGCGATTTGGATGAGCCAGGCTGCAACGTTTTCCATTCATCCGGGCGTGGCGGGCTTGAACAGCGGCGCTTCGTTTTATGAAGTCGCGAACAATGCTGCGGAGAATTGGCTCATTCAAATCACTGCGGATGATGGCCGCAGCACAAGCCGGTTTAATTTCGTCGGCCAACATGAGGCCGCGCATGACGAACACGATGTGTTGGATTTGCATGAGCCGCCTGCGCTTGAAACGGGCGTGGCGTTGAGTCTGCATGCAGCACAAAACGAGGAAGCATTGAAGGCCGATATTCGCGCGCCTTCTGCGCAAGGCCACGTGTGGAATTTCACCTGCCGCGTTGCGGATGAAGAAGAAGTTTTGCGCTTGTCATTCGCGGGCGTGGCGAGTGTGCCCGAAACGTTCGAAGTGATGGTCATTGACGATGCAACCGCGCGCGCTTATGATTTGCGCACGCAAATGCAGCTCGAGTTCGCTGTGAGTGCAAGTAGAGAGAAGCATTTCACACTGCTCGCAGGCGCATCGGCGAAGGGCGCCTGCAGGCGCGCGTAAAGCGGGT
>CAYNDW010000126.1:0-11909 GCA_964395375.1 uncultured Cytophagia bacterium | reverse complement strand
ATTGTGGCGCCTTAGCGACGGCTTGGCTTTGCATGTCTAGCAGGGTTTGATCAATGCGTGCAATGGCTTGGTCGATAGATTTCTGTTCTTGTATAAAAGTCTCATGCGCTTTCACCAAAAGATCCGCGGAATCATAGCGCGCGGAAACGCTGTCCGAGATCTTCTTTTCAAGCCCGGCAATGCGCTTGTCCGTATCGACGTAATCTTTATACCATCTATTCGTCACATCCTTGCGGAGCGCGGCAATACGTGCCGCTTCGCGCTGTTCCGCTAAAAAGAGCTTGCGACTCATTTCCTTGTGCAGCTTTTCTAACTTCTGATCAAGCTTTAAAAGACGGCGATCGAGCCTGATTTCCCAATGGATGAACTTAGCTTCAAGCTTGGCCTGCATCGTTGTAAAGCGGCGATCTGCTTTCGCAAAACGTTGTTCGATTTGTTTGAAGCGTTGCTCGGCTTTCGTGAGGCGACGCTCGATTTGCTCGAAGCGGACGTCAATCTGCTTGAAGCGATCGTCAATCTGCTTGAAGCGGCCGTCAATCTGCTCGAAGCGGTCGTCAATCTGCTTGAAGCGTGCATCGATCCTTTTGAACTGAGGCTCGATATACGTTTTTAACTCCTGCATGAAGCCGGACAATGCTTCCTGCAGATCAGCTTTGGTGAGATACTGATTGTCTCCCATAATGCCCTCTTTCGTTAAAGATAAGCTCCTCGACACGTAAGTGGTAGAATGCCGTGGCTAAACTGATAGAGCACAGTAAAAGATTTTCTTTGCAAACGCAAGCGCGACTTTTCCGCCCGCAACGCCTCACTGCACCCACGGCACGCGCCCTTCGCCTTGCGGCACAACGACGTTAATACTTCCTTCGCCTGCGGATACTTCCTCACCCGTTATCGGATCGACTGTCAACGTTTGCAAACCTGGAGGCATGACAAACTCACGCGCGGGATAAAGCTCAATCGCGCGTTTCATAAAGTTCGCCCAGATCGGCGCGCCGCCGCGTGCGCCATCCACTTCTTGTCCTGCAAGCGTGCGCATCACGTGCTCGCGATCATATCCCACCCACACCGAAGTTGCCAGACTCGTGGTAAAACCATTGAACCACGCGTCCGTGGCTTCGGTGCTCGTGCCGGTTTTGCCTGCGGCCGGCGCGGTGAAACCCATCGCGCGAATGCGGCGGCCCGTGCCGTTATCAATCACGCCTTTCATCATGTCGAGCAGCTCATACATCGGTTCCGGCTCGAAACGCGCTTCGCCAAAACCCGCGAGCGCGACCGCGGATTCGAGCACCACGCCGTTGAGGTCTTCCACGCGCTTGATCACCACCGGCTTGCGATAGATGCCGAGGTTCGCAATCACCGCATAGGCCGCGGCCATTTCCACCGGCGAGATGCTCGCCGAACCGAGCGAAACCGAAAGCACTTCTTCCACGGGCGCTGTGACGCCGAAACGCCGAATGGTTTCGAGCATTTGTTTGGGCGTGATTTGATGCGCAATGTTGGCGGAAACGAGATTGATGGATTGCTGCAATGCAGCTTTCAAAATCATCGGGCCGCGATAACGTCGATCAAAATTGCGTGGACGCCATGGCCGGCTGCCGGGAATGTTGAAGGTCGTGGCCGTATCATAAACCACGGAACGCGGCGTCAACCCCAGTTGCTCCAAGCCTGCGGCATAAATGAACGGCTTGATGCCCGAACCCACGTGCCGATTCGCCGAGACGGCACGATTGAATCCGCCAGGCACATAATCGCGCGCGCCCACCAAGGCTTTCACTTCGCCCGTGGCAATTGCGACCACGGCCAACGCGCCTTGCAACGGCAAGCTGGTGGAATCCAAATCTGCCTGCAAGCGCGACACGCCTGCGCTCAACTCTTGCTCCGCGAGGGATTGAAGCTGCTGATCCAACGTGGTATAAATGCGCAAGCCGCCGAACTGCACGGTTTCGCGGCCATAACGTTTTTCCGCTTCGCCAATCACATAATCAACGAAGTCGTTGCCGCGACTGCGCCGCCGCGAAAGCTGCAAGGAATCGCTCGCGGCCAGTTGCATTTCTTCCGCGGTGATAAAGCCGCGTTTGTGCATGCGCGCCAGAATGAGTTTCTGCCGCGCCTTGGCATTGCCATAGTGTGAAAAAGGATTGAGATTACTCGGCGAGTTGACAATACCCGCGAGCAGCGCGGATTCGGCAACACTCAACGCCGCGGCGGGCTTGTTGAAAAATTGCTGCGCCGCGTCTTCCACGCCATAGGCTGCGCCGCCGAAGTAAATCAAATTGCAATACGCTTCGAGAATTTGATCCTTCGAATACGTCGTTTCGAGCTGCATGCTCACCAGCATCTCTTTGAACTTGCGCAGATACGATTTTTGAAAAGTGAAGAAGAGATTTTTGGTGAGCTGCTGCGTAATGGTCGAGCCGCTTTGCAACACGTCGCCGGTCGCGCTGCGAAAGGCCGCGCGCGCGAGCGCGATCTTATCGACGCCGTGATGCTGATAAAACTCGCCGTCTTCCGCGGCCACCACGGCTTTGCGAAAACTGGGATTGATCTGATTGAGCGCTATGTAAGAGCGCCCGCCGAGGCGATAGATCAAGCTGCCGTCCGCGGCGTAAACCTCCGTGGGCCGCGCATAAACCAAGCTGCGCAAATCTTCGGGAAGATAGGGCAGGTCGTTGATCACGAAGAAAAAGCCGATAATGACCGCCAGGAGCAGAAGCGTGGTGAAAGCGAGGAGGCTAAAAACCAGGTGGTTCTTCATAACGCATGCTTCGATTCGTGAAGTCGGAAATCCATTCTTCGGGGAGATAATAAATGCGCGCGTGAAAGTCATCGAGCACGAACGCGGTTTCAACAAAGCCGGCCACGCTGCGCTGCGCAAACGCCACGCGCTGAATATTCACGCCGAGATCGGTCAGCACCGGCAGCTCGCGCATGAGCTTCGTGCGATCGTCCACAAATTTGCGCTCCAACACGTTTAAAAATTCTTGATACGACATTTGCGCGGCTTGCAAGCGCTCCGTGGTGTGCGCTTCTAACGCGATCTCTTTGCCGTGATTCGCGAGCACCGTGAGCTGTTCATTGGAAAGCGTGCAGCGATAAGCTGCTTGATTGTTTTGATCGAGCAGCGCCAATTCCATGCGATCGCTCGAACGCTCCGCCAACACATTTGAAAGCGGCTGCTGTTGATGAAGGGCAATGAGATCTTCGGGCGGAATCACGAGCGCGCGAAAAAACTCCGGCAGGTTTTGATACAGCACGCCGAACTGCTCCGGCGCGAGCACAGCGCGGCCGTTGGCGTTTAAAAAATCGACCAGATCGCTGAACGTGGTAATGCTCGCCATCGCGCTGTTGCGCTCGCGCGTTTCGCGGGTGATTTGCTCAAGCTGCGTGGAAGCGAGCAAGCGGTTTTCGCCTTCTTTCCAACTGCGCCCGATTTTCTCGCGCCCGGGATTATGCCACACCATGTAGCGGCCCAGCGCATGCTCGATGAGGTCGAAGCTCATCTCGGCCACGAGCAAGAGCAGCAACGCCGCACCAATCCAAAGATAGGGCTGGCGCACGAAGCGGCGATATTCGGAACGGAGGGAGGACATAAGTGAGTTTATCGCTTTCTCAAAAGCCGCAGGCGGTTATTATTCTAAAATCGTTGGCAGAATTATTTTATGGCAGAATGCTTTCAAATTAGTCTGCCGTTAAATCATCCCGCCTAAGTTTTTCGACTCGGTTCGGGGAGAATTTTTACCATTCAATTCCGCGCGAAGACTTGCAAAGACCTCTGCTGCAGGGATACCCACGACCTTGCCCTCCTTCAGTTCACGATAACGCCTCTCAGCTTCAATGAACCTGGCCTTCTCCCAGTCATTCAAAGTTTTCGTGACGCGGATCAAAGCGCTTCTTCCTCCTGGCAAACGTTTTCTCTTCTCGCGGCGTTATCAAAAACCCGCCATTGCGCTTCAATCGTGTCTGCCGAGAGATCGGCGCCGCAAGCCCATTCGACAAAGTATCCGCCATTGAATACCTTCATAAATTCGTCAGGCTGGCGAAGCTCTTCAAAAGCTTCGTATTTTAGATAGGGACGGACATCAAAACTACCAATGCGGCCATCGTCCGTAACGACAGACAATATGCCATTAGGTTGTGGCTGGAGTTTGGCGATTCTCATTGGTCAAGCCCTTTGATTGGAAATGGTTTCTTGCGTTTGCGGCCAAAGTCCAGGTGGCAAACAAATCTTTTTGATGAATTTCGATTCATGTCGCGTTCGAAAATAATCCCACCATCCGCATAAAACAAGTCTTTTTCCGCTGCGGAAAAATTCCGCGCTTCCGCGTTCTTCCCGCAAAGCGATGGCAACTCCACACGGTGGCAGCTTTAGTTTAAGCAAGACTTATAAGCTCGTCGCCGCGCGGCATCACGCTTGCGTTATCATCAGCTAAATCTGAGGAGCAAACATGTTCAAAAGTCTCACCATTGGTGTTGGCGTTTTAATCAGCTTGTTCGCGCAAAGTGAACTCATGGCCGCGGGTGACGCAACCGCGACAAAGACCGGACGCGTGCTGGGTAGCGTTATTGACCGCAACACCCGTGAGTCGATGCTCGGTGTGTACATTCGTCTGCTCGGCACACGCTGGGGTGCGGTGACGAACGAAGCCGGCAAGTTCGAGGTTATGGACGTGGCTCCGGGTGCATACACGCTTGAAGCCTCGCGGCTAGGTTATCAAAAGCAACAGAGAGAAAGGCTCGTGGTGCAAGCGGATTCGACCACGCGCGTCAACTTTGAAATGGCCGAAGTTGATTTGAGTTTGAAAGAAATCGTGGTCACGCCGGGCAGCTTCGACATTATGCGCGAAGAGTCTGCCGCACAGCAAACGCTTTCGCGCGAGGACATTCAAAGCATTCCGCAATTCGGCGAAGACATCTATCGCGCAGTGAAGCGCTTGCCGGGCATTGCGAGCAACGACTACTCCGCGCGTTTCACCGTGCGCGGCGGCGAGCACAATGAAGTGCTCGTGCTGCTCGACGGTTTGGAATTGTACGAGCCGTTTCATCTCAAAGATATCAACGGCGGCGGTTTGAGCATCATCGACGTGCAAGCCATCGGCGGCATTACGCTCATGACCGGCGGCTTTCCCGCGGAGTTTGGCAATCGCCTCAGCGGCGTGTTCAATATCACTTCCGCTTCGCCGAGTGCAACGCGTCGCCGCACTTCGTTGGGCATTAGTTTTCTGAACGCGCGCTTTATGAGCGAAGGCACGTTTGCAGATAACAAAGGCCAGTGGCTCTTCTCTGCGCGGCGCGGCTATCTCGATCTCGTGATGGACCTCGTTGATCCCGAAAGCAACTTTCGCCCGACATACTACGACGTGTTGAGCAAAGTGGAGTATCGGCTTTCGCGCGCGCACACGCTCGGCTTTAATATTTTGCACGCCGGCGATCATGTCGATTTCGAAGAAGACGGCAGCTTCGCGGCAACGAACTATGGCAACTCGTATGCGTGGTTGACGCTGAAATCTTTTCTCTCCACCAAACTCTTTGCACAAACTGTTGCCTCCGTCGGCCGCGTGACGCAAGATCGCGAAGGCCGCGACACGTATAATAACGCCACGCAAATTCGCGCCGAGGTCAACGACGCGCGCGCGTTCTATGTGTATGCTCTCAAACAAGACTGGACCTATTCGCCGAACGCGCGGCATCTGCTCAAATGGGGCGCGGGCCTAAAAGAATTGCGCGCCGAGTATGATTATTTCAATCGCGAGCAATTTCGCACCGCGACCGCAGTGGGCTATGACAGCGTCGCGCTTGCGCTTGCGCCGCGCGGCCAAATCTTCAACGCCTTTGTGGCGAAACGTTTGCGCCTCACCTCGGCATGGACTATAGAACTGGGCTTGCGTTATGATCGCGCTTCCTACACGGACGGCGAACATATCAGCCCGCGCCTCAATTTCGCTTATGCGCTCGGCGCGAACACGACGCTACGCGCGGGCTGGGGAAAATTTTGGCAAGAACAAGGCATTCATGAATTGCAGGTCGAAGACGGCGATGGCGATTTTCACGAAGCGGAATTGGCCGAGCACCGCGTGCTGGGTTTGGAGCGACAATTTCACAACGGCGTGAACCTTCGCCTTGAAGGCTATCACAAGAAACTCGCGCAACTGCGGCCGCGCTATTACAACCTCGCCGGTGAATTGGAATTCTTTCCGGAAGTCGCGGTGGATCGCGTGCGCCTCTTGCCCGCCGGCGGCGAGGCCAAAGGGTTGGAAATTTTTCTGAAGCGTGATTTAAATGGCAAACTCAGTTGGTGGGGAAGTTATGCGTGGGCGCGCGTTGCCGATCGCGTGACGGGCCGCGAAGTTGTGCGCAACTTTGATCAACGCCACACGCTCTATCTTGATCTCACGTATCGCCCGTCGTCGCGCTGGCGTTTGAATCTCGCGTGGCAATATCATACCGGCTGGCCGGTCACGCCGGCGCGCATCGAGAGGGTTTCAGGCCCTGACGGGATTGTGCAGTATCAAACGATTTATGGCGACCTGAACACGGAGCGCTATCCCGCGTATCACAGCCTCGATCTCAAATTGATTCGTTATTTCGACACCGCGCGCGGCCGGGTATCGCTCTTCCTCGAATGCGTGAACTTCTACAATCGCAAGAACGTGAAGAACTATTTTTATGAAGATGAACGCGCGCGCAATGGCGCAGTGGTGTTCATTAAAAAAGCGGATTACTGGCTCCCGCGCTTGCCGTCGATTGGCGTGAGCTGGGAGTTCTAATTCGCTATGAATCTCCCATCATGTCATTCCGCAGGAATCTTTTTACTCGCTGGAGAATCGGCCAATTTGAGAGCCGTACCCGGCGCTAAAAAAGATTCCTGATGAATGACACAGTACAAAGCATGGCTACGAACGCAAGCTCAAATTTCAATCCCATTTCCAGAAAGAGAGGAACAAGATGAAACCGAAAAATTTTGCGCCGGCATTTTTGCTCGTGCTCGTTTGTTGCGCGAATACGTATGCCCAAACCCGCAGCGCGGGCATTGGCATTCGGGGCAGCTATTGGAACATGAACCGCGACGGCACGCTGCTGCGCCTCGAGAATAGTTATGACCATCAATTCGTCGATCTCGCGGGCGGCGGCGCATGGCTGAATTTTCTTTCGCGCACGAGCGCTTCGTGGTTGATGGAATTTAGTCTCGGCGGCTTGGCAAAGACCGTGGAACGCGTTTCGTATCGCGACCGCGAAGACACGCACGTGCTCGCGGTCGTGCCGGTGCTCGTGGGCATGCGCTATCATTTGCTTTCGCCGCGCAACTCCGGCGCGTTGCGACCGTATTTCGCGTTCGGCGCCGGGCCTTATTGGGTTGCGGACATTCTCGTGGAAAATTATTATGACCGCGATAAAGCGCGTGTCGAGTCGGAATTGTTCGCCGGCGGCTATCTCGGCGGCGGTTTGGATTTCATGATCTGCAATTGGTTCGGCTTGAACTTCGATGTGCGCCGGCATTTCGTGGGTTTCGACACGCATAACGAGCACAGTGGCTATGAATACGGCCTCGGCCTGCAGTTCATGTGGGGCAACTATCGCCCCGAACGCCGGGAGCGGCGTGAACGGTGTTGTCATTGAAGTCTATTTATAAATGTCATTCAGCAGGAATCTTTTTACGCGCTGGAGGAACCGTGTATTTGAGGACTGTCGCCAGTTCTAAAAAGGATTCCTTCTGAATGACAAACGAGAGAAAAAGATTCATTCCCAAAAAAGGAGCTTCCATGTATTCCCCAATAAACCTCAAAGCCAAGCAGCTCGTTTATCTCGCAGCGCTCGCCGGCGTACTCGTGTTTGTCGCGTGTGATATCAATAGTATCACCGACCCCAATGCGGGCGGCAATTATAGCGCGACGGAATCGTTCTCGTTTGAAGTGCAAGCCGCGAGTAGCCAGCGCTTTCGTTTGGAAGGCATTAACGGATCGCTTGAAATCGTCGGCGTCAGCGGCGCGCGCACGGCGCGCATTTGGGGCGAACGCATCGTGCGCTCGCGCAGCGCTTCGGACGCGCGCGCATATCTGGACGAAGTCGAAGTGCGCGTGAGCGCAAGCAATGCTGAAGTGCTCGCCAAAACCATTCAACCCGAAGACACGAATGGCCGCGAGGTCGTGGTCAATTATCACGTGCGTATTCCCGCCGCATGGCAGGCGCAACTTTACAACGCCAATGGCTTGGCGCGCGTCGATTCGTTGCGCAATCGCGTCGCGTTTGAAATTGCCAATGGCCAAGTGCAAGTGTACGACGTTGTCGGCGAGGTCGATATTGCGCTCACGAACGGCAATGTGCTGTTAGAAAACGTGCTCGGCAACGCGCAGGTCGTGGTGACGAATGGCAATGTCGATGCGGCTTTGGTTTTGCCCACGCCCGGCACGTGTGCAGTGGGCGTGATCAACGGCAACATCGCGCTTGCGCTTCCGAAAAATACCTCGGCGCAATTTGCCGCAGACGTGACGAACGGCGCCATCAGCGTGCTCGATTTGATTATGCAAAACACCACGACTTCACGCAATTCCGTGCGCGGGCAATTGGGCGCGGGCGCGGGTGAGATCAAGCTGGGAACCGTCAACGGCACGATTCGCGCGACCGGGTTTTGAGGCGCACGCGCCACAATGTTCAGCCCCGGCTGGGCCGTGGCTTTTGTTTTCGCTCTTGTTCCCAAACTCCGTTTCGCTCTTGTTCCCAAACTCCGTTTGGGAACACACTTGCTTGTGCAACTCCGTTGCAAATGCCGTAGCAATCGAAACGGAGTTTCGTCTGCACTTGCGTTCCCAAACGGAGTTTGGGAACGAGAGGATACTGCGAACGGCTTTCGTGCTTGGAGCTTGTGTCGCGCGAAGTTATATTCAAACAAAAAACTTTTGCTCCCACGAAAATCAATTTTCGTTGGAGACTTTTTTTGAAAGCACACTTGGCGAAGGGTTTTTATGCGTTGCATTCTAGCCGCGCTGGTTGCGGTGATTTTCTTTTTTGCGCTCACACCCAACAAGCTTTGTGCGCAGCGCGGCCGCGCGAACGGCATCGGCCTGCGCGCGAGTTATTGGAGCGTGGGCAATCAAGCGATACGCTGGAGCAGCACGAATCAGCAAAGCGCGTTTGAAATCGCCGGCGTGGGCGGCTGGCTGAATTATTTTTCGCGCGTGAGCGATCATTGGTATTTGGATTTTAATCTGGGCGCGATTGCGCGCGTGAAAGGCGATGACCGGGATAGCGCCAATGCCGACGTGCAAGTCTCAGTGCTCGTGCCTTTTCTTTTTGGCGCGCGCTATGATTTGTTGCCCACGAGGGTCTCGAGCGCGTTTCAACCCTATCTCGCCGCGGGCTTTGGCCCATACTGGAATAATTCCTTGCAGGTGCGCAATCGCACGACGGGCGAGGATTTTACCGGCGAAGGCAAGCTGCAACTCGGCAGCTATCTTGGCGGCGGCTTGAATCTCGCCATGACGAGTTGGTTCGCGTGGAATTTTGAATTGAAGTATCACTTCGTCGGCGTGCGCACGCACGGCGATTTTGAGAAAATCTCTTATGATAAAAGCGTAAGCGGCTTTGAGTTTGGTTTGGGCTTGGCATTTATGTGGGGCCGCAAACGCGAATTGTTTCGCGTCAAAGGCACGCGCGTGATCGTGAACGATCTTTATCCCGCGTATGCGCCGTTTTATAACACGTATCCGTTGGCGTTTGTGACCGTGCAAAACACCGCGGGCTATGCCATCGAAGTGAATGTGCGCAGCACGATCGCGGGTTATTCCGAGCGGCCCAAGGATAGCGGCTTTATGCGCCTCGCCCCAGGGGAGACGAAAGACATTCCCGTAACCGCGATTTTAGGCGCGCAACTGCGCCGCACCACGCAACGCGCGGCCGCGGTGCTCGATCTCAAAGTCGAAGCGCGCGCCGGCGCGCAAGCGCAAAAGGAAATCAGCGCGGCCCTCATGATTCACAGCCGCAACGCGTGGAACGGCGAGATCGACAAGCTTGGCTTCTTCCTCACGCCGGAAGACGAGGCGGTGTTGCGCTTCGGGCGTGCGCTGCAGCAGGCGCAGCCACAGAACGACAGCGCGGCCGTGGAGAATATCGTGCTCGCCCGCGCCGTGTTTGACTCATTGCAACGTTTGGAAATTCGTTACCAACGCGATCCCAATATTCCTTTTTATAAAGACGACCGCGTGCAATTTGCCGAGGAAACGTTGACGTTGCGTCGCGGTGATTGCGACGACCTCGCCGTGCTTTATGCCACGCTGCTGGAAAGCCTCGGCATTCACACCGCCTTTGTCGATGTGCAAGACGCGCAAAAGCCGATCGGCCATCTCTACCTCATGTTCGACGCCGGCTGGGAGGCGAGCGCGGGCGATTTGATCAGCAGCAATCCCAAACGTTACGTCGTGCGCGAGAATCAACGCGGCCGGCAAACGTTGTGGATTCCGGTTGAGACCACGCTCATCGCGCAAAGTTTTGAGGAAGCCTGGAAAGCCGGCGCGTTGGAGTATTTGCAAGACGGCGTATTGCGCAACGGCTTAAGCGAAGGCTGGGTGCAGGTGATTGAAACACGGTGAGGCAACGAGCCAAAAAGGAAAAGGAGACAAGGAGCCTGGTTGGAATTCATTTTACACAGGCAGGAGGCCCGATTATTACTCCGCGCGCAAGAGAGGTTACACTTTGCCTTCTCAGTAGGAATCTTTTTACGCGCTGGAGATACTGCTGCGGAGTGCTTAAAAGATTCCTGCTGAATGACAATAATCGAGGCTAGAAGTGCAACCTAATTTGTGCTCCGAGTAGTAAAGCGCTCGGGCATGACAAAGCAATGGGAATGTTTATGAAAAAACGAGTGCCACTGTTTTTTGCGTTTGTGCTCCTCTCGCCTTTGCCGGCGCATGCGGCAGCGAGTGTGCGCATTGTGCAGCTTAGCGGCGAGGTGAAAATTCGCCGCGCGGTGGAAGAAAAATGGGAAGCCGCGGCAACGGGAATGCTGCTCGAAGAGAGCGACACGATCATGACTTTGGAACGCGGCGAAGTGCTTTTAGAGTTAGCCACGCACGCGACGTTTCGTTTGGGCGGCAATGCGCTGCTGGAGGTTGCCGATCTCCGCGAGATCTCGGAGCGGCAATTGTTCCTTTGGTTGATGTCGGAAAAAGTTGGAAAGTTGAAACCGCGCTCGGAGAAAATTCCGTTGCATCTCGGTGAAGTCAGCTCGCCGCGCGGCGCTAATGCGTCCAAAGATTCGGCGCGCGTTCACGTGCGCCCAACTTGGCGGATGGAAGTCAACGCCGCGCAAGCGTTGCGGGCGCAGAATTTTTTGCCCAATGCCGCGCTGCTGCTCCATCGCGTGCAGACCAAGCATTCTCAGCGCGAGGATTGCGGCGAGGTGAGTTTTGAATTGGCGCAAGCCTTTGAAGCGCTGCGGCAGATCGGCCGGGCGCGCGATGAATATCAAACCGCGCTGACGCAAACCACGGAACAGCAATGCGACGCAGCCGCGGCGAAGATGCGGCGAGCCGCAATCACGACGGCTTTGCAGCGGTTGAAATGATTCGAACACGTTGCATTTCTCGGCAGCTCCACCTTCTGAAATCTGACGAGCAACGTTGGTATCAAATACGCACCCCGGTACCGTGTCGTTCAGGAGGAATCTTTTTAGGTGCTGGCGATACTGGCGAGTGCTTAAAAAAATTCCTGCGAATGACAGCAAGTGGAGGGGCTTACCGCTTTTGAAAGTTAAAACTCATGAGAAAATGGGAAAGTTATACTCGTGCGGTTGAGTTAGCCCCTGAATTTTGCACGAATGATGCCGCCAACCTCCGCCTGATGCTGTAAGCATCAGGCTAAGAGCTGGAAACCCCGCAAGCGGGGTTCATACCAATCAGGTGACAGCCCCGTTCACGGGG